>DYOP01000022.1:19302-34602 GCA_020720425.1 Bdellovibrio sp.
GATGAAGATGATGAAGATGATTTTTTTGAAGAAGAGGATGAGGAAAAATAATTACCAGAGTCATAGCCATTATCTCTTTTATAGATTAGCACCTTATGATTTTGTGATATAAATAAGTAACATCGCCGATCATGACTTTATTAATTTTGAGATTAAATCATTGATGCTAAAAAATACTTTGCAGGTTTTGAGGGAAATAATTGCTAAATCCTTTTTTTTGCCGACCAGCAAATATCTTGTTAAACAAAAAAATGGCAGTGTCAATTTGATTATGTAAATTTTTTTGAGCTTTTGACCCCTGATTCTTGCCCTTTGCGCAATCTGAATTTACACAAGATTCCTTACACTACCCAGAAGCAGATAGAACCATTTGCGCTGCGTTGTGATTTTTTTTAAAATAATCATGTTTACTCTATACAATTCGAGTCATTAATTTTATGAAATATACTCAATATATCACTTTGAAGTTAATAAATTATCCTCATGCCTCGTTGTGAATTTATCACCTTAAGGAATACTATGGATCAACTATCTAGACTCACCGGTCATCTTTTTTCTGAAAAAGTTAAAGAGCGCGGATATCAATATTATATCAATTCGAGAGCACTCCTTGTAAATCTTACTTCGTCAAGCTCAGGTCTGGTTGCTAAGTATTTGGTATTCGGAACAAGAGCATACGATGTAACCATTCATAAAAATAATAACCTTTCGATTGAAGCCGAATGCACATGCCAATATTTTGATGATTATACCCCATGTAAGCATATTTGGGCCGCCGTTTTAGATGCAGAAAAGAAAAATATTTTTGCTACCCCCAAAGAGGTAGGATGGAAAGATCTTTTAAATAGAGTTCCCACAGTCAAGCAAGAAAAACCATTTTATTTAACAAAAGTAGAAAAACCTAGATATGGTTTTTATATAATCAATTTAAATGGATCTCAAAGTAAAAAAAAATGGCAAATAAGTCTCCTTACCCAAGAGACCCAAGTTAATGGTAAACTTGGAAAGATTAAAAATGCAGAAACAAGCCAAGATAAAATTCATCTCTATCAAGACCCTCTCGATAAAAGAGCTCTTTTGCATTTTCTAGGTTGCCGAACCCTATCGCGAAACTATTATTATTCAAATAATGAAACAAACACAATTTTACTAAATGGAATTTCTGAATCTGATATCTTAAAAGAACTTTCCGTTAATAAAAAGTTATTTGTCGATGACTTTAACTCTAAGCGACATGAGCTAAATTTTGTCGATCAAGAACTTATTTTAAAATTAGACCTTACCGAAAATGAATCAAACTTTACTTTAACACCTCGATTTGAATTAACTCAACCCTCTCATTTAAATTCAGATAATAAACTGCTGATTACAAATTTAGACTCCCCTATGGATACAATGCCGACTGTTACCGATATAAATGAAAGAGTCCTAAATGTAGAAAATGAAATTGTTAAGATTAACCTTTCTTTTAACTCGGAATACTTATTTATTGAACCATTTGTTTATTATAATAAAACAATGATGATTGCTCACCTCGAACCCTATTCAGGATGGCTTGATATTTTCAAAAAAAGAGAGAGTATTGAAATTCCAAAAGACGAAATTAATTCATTTTTAAATACTTTTTTCTCGATCGAAAATAAACCCATTATTAATCTTCCCGACTCAATTGTTACAGCTAGAATTCAGGACTTTTTAAAAATCCGATTTTCTATCACTCCTCAACAAAACACAAAAAATTATGCAGGAGAATTTCAATTTCTTTATGGAAACGAATATTTTACTTCTTCTCAAACGCAGAGCCAAATTTATAATGCCGAAACTGGACAGTTTTTTGAAAGAAATATTTCTCAAGAAAACTTAACAATCCAAGAAGTTGTTGGAAAAATTCCAACCCTAAGCAATGGTTTCTCCGGCGCCTATCAGTTTGAAACATCGCACCTTTCAGAAATAGTGAGTAACCTATTTTCGCAAGGGCTAGAAGTTATGTTTTTAAATAAAAAAATAAATAATTCTGTCAATTACAGCACGACCATAACTTCAGGAGTCAACTGGTTTGATCTCAATGTAAAACTTGAATTTGACCAAAATAATTTTTTAAGCTTACCTCAACTTTTGCAAGGCTTAAAAAATGGTAACAATTTTGTAACTCTCGCTGACGGAAGTGTTGGATTTATTAACTCAAATTGGATACAAAAATTTAAAAATTTTTCGCAAGCTGGCACAATTCACAACGAAGATATCAGATTAAGTAAAATTCAAGCCTTGTTTCTTTCTCATTCACTGACAGAAGATAAAAATTTTCAATCAGACTCCCGATTTCAAACTTTTCAAAAAATTTTAACCCGTCTTAGTAACCTTAATGAAATCAAACCTTCACCTCATTTTAAGGGCACTCTTCGCTCCTATCAAAAACAAGGTTTAGCTTGGCTAAAGGAACTATCAGATTTAGAAATAGGCTCTATTTTAGCTGATGACATGGGTCTTGGAAAAACCATTCAAATTCTTGCCTTGTTGGCCGAAAAACCAAATTCAAAAACCTTAATTGTTGCCCCTAAAAGTCTTGTTTTTAATTGGATCAACGAAGCAAAAAAATTTACACCTCATATGAAGTTTTACAATCATACAGGGAGTCAGCGCAACCATTCTGAGGCTGATGTTCATATTAAAAACTCTGATGCTATTGTTACCACTTATCAAACATTTCGAATGGATATTGAAAAATTCAAAGATATGACCTTTGATTATTTAATCCTTGATGAGGCCCATTATATTAAAAACTCCGAGTCCCAAGCCTATATGGCCTGCCACTTAGCCCAATCAAAAATTAAAATAGCTCTCACCGGAACACCTGTTGAAAATTCTATTTCAGATTTATTTTCTATACTCTCAATCGTCACACCTGGCCTTATCTCGGAACGTCTAGCAAATCGTTTTTTAAACGTAAAAAATCCTGAAGAACTACTACAACTGTCCAAAGCACTTTCTCCATTTATTTTACGTCGAACCAAGGAAAATGTTCTTAAGGATCTTCCTGATAAATCAGAGCAGGTTTTATACTGTGATCTTTCCCCCTCTGAAACAAAAAAATATAATGATCTTAAATCCTATTACTGGGCTCAGCTCTCAGGTAAAATTAAAGATAAAGGGTTTTCTAAATCTAAAATTGAAATTCTTGAGGCTCTGCTTAGGTTAAGACAAGCCGCATGCCACCAAGGGTTACTCGATAAAAAGCTCTCCCATTCTACATCAACAAAATTTAGCACTCTTCTTGAACAACTTAAAATTGTTATTGATGATGGACATAAGGCTCTTATTTTTTCGCAGTTCACATCTCTTTTAAAACTATTTGAAACTCATCTTAAAAACGAAAAAATAACTTACGAATATCTAGACGGCAAAACCTCTGATCGTCAGGAGAAAGTTAATAATTTTCAAAACAATTCAGAAGTTCAAGTTTTTTTAATTAGTCTTAAAGCAGGAGGGGTGGGACTAAACCTAACTTCTGCTGAATATGTTTTTATTTTAGACCCATGGTGGAATCCGGCAGCCGAGAGTCAAGCCATTGATCGAGCCCATCGCATAGGACAAACCAAAAAAGTTTTTGCCTATAAAATTATTGCTAGAAACACGATAGAAGAAAAAATCTTGCAACTGCAAGAAAGCAAAAAAGCTTTAGCAAAATCAATTTTCTCAGCTAATGAAAAAAGTTTTTTGAAAAATTTAAATTTTAGTGATCTCCAAGATCTTTTTACCTAAAAATAATTTTTCATGACGTGATAAACTTGATCTTTAATGTCATGAACGGCTTTTTTATCTTGATCTCTAGCAGGCGCTATTGGATTTAACAACCAAACCTCTATTGTGGAAGGCCCTGTTACCAAGGGCCAAAAATAACCCTTAGGCCACAGCACACTTGCGCCCTTAATGACACAGGGAAAAGCCAGACACTGAGCCTGATTGATTAAATAAAATGGGCCTGATTTAAACGAGTTTAAGTTTATATCATTAAGAGATCGGGTCCCTTCGGGCGCCAAGGCTAACTTAGCTCCGGCTTTAAGCCTATCCACTGCGCCACCTAATGCTTTTATTGACCGATGCCGTGATTGACGGGCAATAGGAACTGTTCCTGATGCCCTCATAGCCCCCGCAAATAAAGGGATTTTAAATAGCTCTTCTTTTGCCCCAAAACGAAGATCTGAAAATATATTTAAAATAACAAAAATATCAAAAAAACTACTATGATTAAAAAGCAATACAAAACCTCTTTTATCTTTAGGGATATTCTCTAACCCATTTACCTTAACTGTAATCTTTAAAAAATTTAATACACTTTTTGACCAAGCTAAAGCCACATTATCTATACGAGTAACAGGCGCTTTTAAAAAATATAAAATCATGATTTTTAAACTAAAAAAAGCAGTTACCAGAGGAAAATACATAAAACTAAAGAATAAATTTTTTAAAAAAAACACTTTTTATCACCCCTCAACAAAAAAAATATTTAAACAAACCGCTAGACTGACTGTCTAGCTCTCGTAACCAACCATCTCATTTTGCTCATCATCAAACTTAGTTCCTCATTAATCGCTTTCCGAGTAACTAACTAATGAAACTAATAGACTTCTTTCCTATTGATATATGCTTAAAGCGGCGTAACCGCCTCCAGCTCTGTGTCATAAGAGAAATAAGGGCACTCAAAAATTGATCTACTCTTCTTTCGTATCCTTTTCTCCCTTATTCCTTGATCTGAAGCCAATCTCCCCATTTTAAGGACAAATCAATAGGAAAGAAGTCTAATGAATCTAATGAGTCTACGTCTAATCAGTCTAACGAATCTAATAAATCTAATAAATCTAATCAGTCTAATCAGTCTAATCAATTTATTCACTAACTCAAAATAAACTCACTCTTTCAAGACTCAAAACAATGTGCATTACAACTCAGGAAATACCCTTTTTTTTGCCGCACTGATTTGCCGTTTTTTGTATTGGCCATGTTCGGCACTGCCTTGAAATGAAGATTTATATCCATTTTGAGTCATGATTTGAACTTCAAAAGGATAAAAAAACTGAAACCCTGATCCCGAAATTTTGATCAATTTTCGAGTCACAAATTTCATAAACTCATAATCAGGAGACGAAAAAATATTTTCTTTAGGAAACAAAGTATGATTGGGATTGGCCATATATTCTTTTTTTGCAATTAATAAAAATTGATCTATCTCTTGAGCCGATAGCTCTTTCCATTTTGTAGGCGCAAAGTCTCCCGCCATTTTAATAAACAAGTCGACCGGAAATAAATTATTTGAGGTTTGACCTGACATAATATGAGCTAAACTTAAAATATTATGATTAATTAAATACTGTAAAACCCTAAAGGCATCGGTTAGGGTCTGAGTAACAAATCTCACTCCGATTTTATCATAAAGACTCATCATATGGACATCATGTTTAGCAAGTAATTTTAAAACACTACTTACTGATGTTTTATAGGGTTTAACTTCAAATCCACAGAGCTCAATTGATTTTTCATTAATACCATCATTAGGATGCCGCAAATAAAAACGCCCTTTATCTCCACCACTGACAACATGTTCTTCAAAGGGGGTCAAAATCTGTTTTTGCACTTCTTCCGAGTAAAAATGAAAAAGATCATTTTCGGCATGCACAAAAGCGTGCATCACTCTTAAAATGGCACATGACCATTTTTGAAGTTCTCGGCTGGGAGTTGAAGCTAGATCTAAATCTTGAGTGTTACCTATTAAAGAGGTTTGGCTTGCCCATAAAAGAACATTTTCGATATTTTGAGTTTGATCAAGATCTTTAATCGCATCTGGAATTTTTGATTCCTCAAACCCTAGGGTTTGAATTAAAAAAACAAGAGCTCGCCTATAAATATATTTTATTTTAGCCCGATCCTCATCAAGGGACAGATCAAATCCATAGGCTTTAATAAAATCAAATGCCTGTTGTTTTGACTTTAAATGAAGCCCTGGCAAATCAATGACAGAGTGAGATCCAACTAAAACGGATAGTAAATTTGCATCAAATTCTAAAACCATAAGTAAAAATTAGACTACCTGTCATTTTTTTATCTCGCAAGGGAACTCTATTGCCCTTACATACATCTAAAAAATCCACAGGTTTCAATTTCAAAACTAATATTTTCGCCTTCTTTACCATTTGTGTTGGCATAACTTAAAACGCCTTTAAACTGGCCTCCGTCTGTGTATTGCCCATCTAAACGAACCCAGCCATAACTATCTCTAAACATCAGCTGAACTTGACCACCACTTGCAAACCCCTCACTGGCAGGCAAAGACAAGGTAATGGGGGGCACAACTTGCCCATCTGTTGATTGCCCTGTGTAGGAGTCTTTAACCTCGATTTGAATTAAGCTTTTAGTCGATTGCAGCTTACCTGCAGAATCAAGTTCTACATAGCCCTTCATTGATACACCATTTGTTGAGCTAATCGAGCCGATGCTGGCCTCATCGAGGGTTGCACTTAAAAGACCTTTAATAGCCGCAGAAAACTCAGCTTCGTATTGTGATGATGAAAATATTCGGCCTGTGGCTTGAGTGTAAAAATAACTCTGCCCATTTTCTTCAAAAGAACCGGGATTAGGGGTCGTTGTTCCTGTTGGCGTAGATCTAGCCCCCCTTGGTGTAAAGGGAGCTGAGCTATCAGACCCTTTTTGGCAACCTAAACCTGCAAAAAGTAACAGCGATCCAAGAACTAATTTAAAATGAGTTAAACTTTTCATAAAACACCTCCACATCACTCTATAGGGCAAGGCACGGGCCAAATGAGTGACTCAAAATAAAACAAAAAAGCAGGTGACTTGCGGTATTTTGCCGTTCTTTTAATGTTTTTAAGGCGACTGGACAATTAAAGCTATTAAATGCAAAATGAATAAACACTTTTTTGAATTATTTTTTGAGCTTGGTTTTTTGGCTTGGCGTTATCAAAGCTGAGCTGATTGCCAAAACACTCGTAATAGCACAGCATAGGCAAACTATGCTTGTAGCTGTTGTCCCCTGTTATAACGAAGAACTCAGACTTTCTTTAGACTCTTATTTAAAAGCCTTAGACCGTTACCCCCAGCTGTATTGGTGCTTTATTAATGATGGGTCAACCGATCAAACCCAAGCCATTCTTGAGCAATTAAGGCAAAAGCGACCTGAACGAATAACCGTATTGCAGCTTGATAAAAACTCCGGAAAAGGCGAAGCCGTAAGACAAGGCGTACTTTATGCGCTTGACCTAACGGAATCAAAATATATTGCCTATTTTGATGCGGACTTAGCAACTCCCATTGAAGAGCTATATCGACTTTATTTGCTGATTCATCAAGGCCCTTATAAAATGATTATGGGTATTCGTCTTTTTTTACGAGGTCATCTAATTGATAGAAGCCCCTTTCGTTACTGGATTGGAAAAGGCTTTTCTAAGCTAGCCTCCCTGTTACTCGGGGTTACCTTTAAAGACACTCAATGTGGCATTAAAATTTTTAAAAAAACAGAAAATCTAAAATCTCACTTTCAAGAGCCTTTTGTTTCGAAATGGATTTTTGATGTTGAAATTTTAAAACGATTGATTAGCGACTCCCATTACTCTAAAGATAGCTTTTTCGAAGAGCCCCTTGTCAGCTGGCACGAGGTCGGAGGGTCCAAAATTAAATGGCACTCATTTATAACGGCCTTTTGGGATCTGAAAAATATATTTTTTAAATAGACATCTTTTTTGTCGAGTTAGGCTTAATAGACTTCTTTCCTATTAATTTATGCTTAAAGTGGCGTAATTGCCTCCAGCTCAAAGCTCAAAGAACAAGAACAAAAATATAGACCTCTCAGCAAACTCAAAACCGATCAAGATTCGTCGGGCAAAGGTTCGTCTAAAACCATTGTTTTTATAACCGCTTGGCTTGATTTAAGTTTATCTTGAGGAATACCTCTGACCTTTTTTAGGCTTTCATCTGAGCGAGACAGTTGCTCAGTAACATCGATGGTAATGGGGCCAAACACCCTAACTTGGCAAGCCAATCGGCGGCCATCTAAATAATAATTACTACCTAATAATCCGACTTCAGCCCGAGAGGGGGGTAACACATTAGCATCACCTTCGACGATGCGAATACGGCACTCAGCACAACTTAATCCCCCTCGGCAAATCGAGCGAATCATAATTTTATTTTCTAAACATTGCTCTAAAAGGCTTTGATTTGAGTTACCCAAAAACTCTATCCCTTGAGGTAACACTTTAATTTTCATGGACTAACTCCTTTATTTGGCAACGATTTTTGCAAATTTCTTTTTGCCAACCTTTAATATACACTCTTGCCCCTCGGAAAGTGAAAAAGTACAATTTTCGTCCAATACCTTTTCTTGATTAAGCTCAACCGCTCGGCCCGCAATCATTCGTTTAGATTCACTTTTTGAGGTTGTTAAACCTAAATCAACTAACATCTCGATAAGTAAATAACTCCCCGCAGGCTTTTCAAAAACTTGGATATCTTCAGGTAACCCTTTATTTGAAAACAACTCAAAAAACTCTGACTTTGCTTTTTCGGCCTCAAAACTTGAGTAAAATCGAGTCACTAAAAACTGAGCCAAATTAACCTTAAGATCTCTTGGGTTAACCGTTTGATTTTTAATTTGTTCTTTTATTTTTTCAAGTTCTATAGGGCTAATGTTTGTTAAAAGCTCGTACCATCTGACCATAAGCTCATCACTAATTCGCATCGTCTTACCAAACATTTCGCGAGGCGTATCAACAACCGAAATGTAATTATCATAGGACTTAGACATTTTTTGAACACCGTCAATCCCCTCAAGAAGGGGGCAAGTCATCACATTTTGAGTACTCGTTTGTCCATAAGATTTTTGAAGTTCTCGGCCCACAAGTAAATTAAATTTTTGATCAGTCCCGCCTAATTCAATATCACTTTTTAAAACAACCGAGTCATAACCTTGGCAAAGGGGATACAAAAGCTCATGCATCGAAATAGGTATTCCTGAAGCTAATCTTTTTTGAAAGTCATCTCTTTCAATCATTCGGGCTACTGTATACTGGGCCGTTAGCTTAATAAAATCAGCACTCGAAAGAGGGTTTAACCACTCTGAATTATAGTAAAGAGTTGTTTTTTCTTTATCTAAAATTTTAAAAACCTGCTCAGCATAAGAAGTCGCATTTTGTTTAATTTCAGAAGGTGTTAAGGCAGGACGGGTTTGATTACGCCCCGTTGGGTCACCTATTAAAGCTGTAAAATCTCCTATAATAAATTGAACTTGATGACCTAAATCCTGAAACTGTCTTAGCTTATTAAGAACCACAGTATGACCCAAGTGCAAATCACTTCGCGTGGGATCGGCACCAAATTTAATCATAAGGGGCTTACCATGAAACAATGAAAGTTCTAATTTATTTAAAATTTCATGCTCCGAAATAAAATCAACTGTTCCCAATTTAAGCTGTTCTAACTGCTCTTTGGCTTTAATTTTAATTTCTTCTGGTATGACAAGTGCCTTTTCATTTTTCATTGGGTGTTACCTAGCAAACTCAACAGCTCTTGTTTCTCTTAAAACAACCACTTTAATCGCACCCACATGCGGCAACTCGCGTTCTATCTTTTTTAAAATATCGCGACTTAACATTTTTGACATATCTTCGGTCACTCTTCCGGCTTCGACCATAACCCTAATTTCACGCCCTGCCTGTACGGCAAAAGCCCTCAAAACACCCTCAAAACTATTGGCAATTGATTCAAGCTCGGCATGCCTTTTAATAAAGTTATCCATGCCAGGACGACGCGCACCGGGACGAGAATTTGAAATTAAATTAGCTGCAATAACAATATGAGCTAATAAAGTTGACGGGGTTTCTTCATTATGATGAGACCGAATCGCATGAACAATCCCTTCATTTTCTCCAAACTTTTTGGCAAATTCAGCTCCGACCTGAGCATGGCTACCTTCAAATGTATGATCAACACACTTTCCAATATCATGCAACAATCCGGCTCGCCGAGCTTGTTTAATGTCCATACCCACTTCAGAAGCCATAACTCCCGCCAAATAAGCCACTTCCATAGAATGATACAATAAGGTTTGGGTAACTGTACTTCGGTAACGCATACTTCCGATCAATCTAATTAGCTCAGGGTGAAGCTGTCCCACCGAAAGCTCTTCGATTACTTTTTCACCTTCATCTTTAATTTGCCTTTGAAGCTCAACTCTTTGTTTTTCAACAACCTCTTCAATTCGAGCCGGATGCACCCTTCCATCCTCGAGTAACTTTTCAATTGTCATTTTAGCAAGCTCTCTTCGGATAGGGTCAAATCCCGAAATAACCACAGCCTCAGGAGTATCATCGACAATCAAATCCACTCCGCACAAGGCTTCGAGAGTTCTAATATTTCGACCTTCGCGACCTATAATTTTACCTTTTAGCTCTTCACTTTTTAAGGTTAAAACGCTGACCGTTCGCTCAGATGTGTACTCGCTAGCAAATCGAGCCATGCTTGAAACAATTATTTTTTTAGATTTTTCAGCGGCTTCTTTTTCGGCCTCTTTTTCGATTTGATCAATTTTTTCTATGGCCGCTTTTTTTGCATCAGAGACTAAAGCATCCATTAATAAACGACGAGCCTCTTCTTCTGACATATTAGCCACTCGAGTGAGCTGATTACGCAAATCATTCAGTTCTTTTTCAATTAACTGCTTTTGATCAGCAATACGAATCTCGTTTGTTTGAATTTTTTGTTCTTTATCTTTAAGCCCTTGCAGTAAGCCTTCGTGCTGGTATTTTAAACGCTTTTCTTCTTGGGCCAAATCAGAAATTTGCTTATCAACCTGCTGCTCTTTTGATTTAAGCTGAGATTTCATTTTCTGAAGCTCTTGCTCAAGGTTTTTACGAGCTTTAACTTCAAAATCTTTTGTTTTATTTCTGGCTTCTTTTTCAAGTTTTACAGCTTCATTTTTGGCCCGGCTTAAAATACGATTGACCTCAGCTTGCAAAGATTTTTCTTTAATTCGTGACTGTAATTTAACAACAAGCCAAACGGCCAAGGCTCCTGCAACAGCTCCTAAAAATATTGATATAACTAATTCCATCTTTATGTTCCTTTTATGTTAATCATTTGAGTCTCGGTAACAATCCAATCCATAGAATAATCCCAACTCTCGGTTGGCACTTCTTCAATAAGTTGAAAGTCAAATCCGACCCCAATTTTAATTGCATTTAATTTTGGCAAAACGCGGTCGTAAAAACCTCCCCCTCTGCCTAATCTATTTCCTTTTTTATCAAAGGCTCGCCCGGGAACCAAAACAGCCTGAAGTTGATCATAACGGCACTCGTATTGGCTATCCACGATTGGCTCTTTAACCCCGAAAAGGCCTTTAACCATAGGGGCTGAACCCTTAAAATAAAATTTTAAATTTTGGTTTAAATCTGATTTTGGATAGGCCCACTTAAGGTGATTTTGATAGACATCCTCAATTTGAGGTTCGTCTTTTAAAGGACAAAACCCACCCCAAACTAAACATGAGGGGGACAAAAGGCTAATCAGTTTTTTGATATGAGTTACAATAACATTTGAACGCTCCAGCAAATCATTGAGAGAAGCCTCTGCAAACTTATCTTTAATTTGATTTCTAAAAAATATTTTTTGATTGTTAGCTAATAAACTCACTCAGCCCATCTCCCGTTAATGATTTCTCATCTTCTAGGGCGGCCACTTTTACTTTTGATAACTCATATTGGAGCTTTTTAACCTGCTCTTCAAAACGGTTAATCTCTTTAAGAGCCTTCGTTTTGAGCAAAATGTGTTCTTCTGCTAAGTTTAATGCAGCAAGGACCGCTGCATTTTGAAGTGAGCCTGATTTTGTGGCTTGAAGGGCCTGCCGGATTTTTAAATCCACAAGATTTACAAGCTGGGCAACAACGTCTTCGGGCTGCTCTGATTTTAGCTTATAGGGCAACCCAGCTATCAAAAATTCATAAACGTCTTTTTTTTCTTCCACAATTGACTCTCAAAAGTTAAGTGACACTCTAAAAGTAAAGTATAGGTAGTCACAAATACCCTGTCACCGTGCTGTGTGGCATATTATTAATATAAAGAGGTTTAGCCTAAAAATGGTCTAATCTTTATGAGGCTCTACCAATTCAATTGAGTGACCATCTGGGTCAATAATAACGGACTGAAAACCCCAATCAAAATCTTGGTAATCCATTAAAATTTGGATTGAATTAAAAGATCTAACATTATCCATAATCAATTTTAAGTCTTCAACTTCAATTTTCATCGAAAAATTAGGGCTAATAAAAGCTGATTTTTTTTCGATCGAAAAAAAATTAATTTTAATGTCGCCCAATGCGCCCTGGTAACTCATGCCCCCTTTTCTAACAGGGGTTTCAACCAGACCTGCGCCCAGTGCATTATAAAACGTAACCATTTCATTGATACGACCCGAATTAAACGCTAGCGTCACAAACTTAATTTTCATAGTTAATAAGTTCACAACAATTTTAATACTGAGTCAATAATGATACTTAAAGGATAAATTCATGAGTCAAGAAATATACCAACAACCAGGCCAACCCGAAATTTTAATTCGAGCGAACTACCAACCAAGCCCATTTTCGATTACCCATACTGAGCTTACTTTTAAAATTTTTGATACTCATACTGTTGTTTACTCAAAGCTTAGCATTCAAAAGGATGACCAAAGTGTTACCCATATCAACCTTGATGGCGAAAACCTAGAGCTTTTAGAAGTTCATTATCAAAACCGTAAACTTTTACCCACAGAATACCTTGTTACATCCCATCAGCTTATTATCCCAACACCTGATGATCTCGAGTTTACCATTCAAACGCAGGTCAAAATTGAGCCTCATAAAAACACAGCCCTTGAGGGGCTTTATTTATCACAAAATAATTTAGTTACTCAATGCGAGCCCCAGGGTTTTCGTAAAATAACTTATTTTTTAGATAGACCCGACGTTATGAGCCGCTACACCACACATATTATTGCTGATAAAAATAAATACCCCTTTCTGTTATCAAATGGTGATCTTGTTAATACAAGCCTTAATGGCGAAATACAAACCTGCACATGGGTCGACCCTCATCCTAAACCTTGCTATTTATTTGCATTAGTGGCCGGAGATTTTGATCTGGCCACTCGGCAAACGCAAACGCGCTCAAATAAACCCGTTACACTTAAAGCCTATGTCCCCAAAAATAAAGGTTACCAAGCTGAATTTGCTCTTAAAAGCCTTGAATCGGCACTTAAATGGGACGAGTTACGCTACGACCGAGAGTATGATCTCAACACTTATATGATTGTCTCAACTGATGATTTTAATGCGGGAGCCATGGAAAATAAGGGTCTCAATATTTTTAATAGTCGACTTATTTTAGCTGACCCTCAAATGGCCACCGACTCGGATTATTTAAATATAGAATCGGTTATTGCTCACGAATATTTTCATAACTGGACGGGTAACCGAGTGACCCTAAGAGATTGGTTTAATTTAACACTCAAAGAAGGGTTAACCGTCTTTAGAGATCAGCAGTTTACTATGGATAAACACTCCTACTCTTTAACCCGTATTGATACGGTTTCGGCTTTAAGGCTCTCTCAATTTGCCGAAGATGCGGGGCCTAATGCCCATCCAATTTACCCCAAAACGGCTTTAGCTGTTGATAATTTTTTTACTTCCACCATTTACGAAAAAGGCTCTGAAGTGATCGGAATGCTTCACACACTTTTTGGCGCTGATGGCTTTAAAAAGGGTATGGATCTTTACTTTAAGCGCCATGACGGTCAGGCTGTTACCATCGAAAAATTCGCAAAAGCCATATTTGATGCCAACTCAGGATTTATAAGTGAAGAACAAAAAAATCAGTTTTCGTTATGGTATAGCCAATCAGGAACCCCCACCATTAAAGCCACAACCCAATATGATCAAAAAACCCAACAACTCTTATTAAATCTAGAACAAATCATACCCCAAACACCCAAAGGGGATAATCAAGATCCCTTTTTAATCCCCTTAGCCTATAGCCTTATTGATGCAACTGGAAACCTGGTAACACCTGATACAAGCTCAAACCCCCCAACCTCTATTGACCAAAAAAATCAGCTCTTACTGGTAACCCAAAAAAATCAAACATATTTTTTTGATAAATTGCCAAACCCTGTTCATATTAGCTTAAATCAAGGTTTTTCGGCCCCCATTAGGCTTGAACAAAACACAACTCAAAAAGAAAAAATACTCCAAGCCCAATTTGCACCGGATCTTTTTAATCGCTGGGATGCCATTGAAAGTTTATATGTCGATTTTATAAGAGAGGCTACTCAGAGTAATCACCCCATTGAACTTTCTGAAAATTTTATTCAAATGATTGATCTGTTTCTTAATCAACGCCCCCCTCTTGACACCTATTTTTTAGGCTATGCTTTAAAATGGCCAAGCTATAGCCACTTAGCTCAAACCCTTGGTTACTTTGATGCCCCTTTATTTCTTAACACCCTCACTCAAGGCCAAGCAATCTTAGCTCAAAAGCTAATGTCCACGCTTTATAATACCTATACGATTTTTCATAATAACAATGACTATATTTTTAGCACAGAATTAGCCGGTCAAAGATTTTTAAAAAACAAATGTCTTGGTTACTTATCTCTGCTTCCTGATTATAGCAAAATGGCATGGAACCAATTTATAAATGCCAATCATATGACAGACGAAGAGCCCGCCTTTCAATTTTTACTTAAAGATCAAACCTATCGAGACCAAGCGATTGAAAAATTTTATAAAAAATGGGCCCACTCTCCGGTCACATTAAATAAATGGTTTAGCTCAATATCTTCGGCCCCCTCTCCTCACACCAACACAGATGTAAAAAAATTATGGACTCACCCTGATTTTATAAAAACCAATCCCAATCGGGTTTACAGTCTATTACGTTCTTGGACTTCAAATCTAACCCACTTTCACAATGATATCTCAAACTATGATTGGATATCTGAGCGACTGATTGAGCTTGATGCAATAAATCCACAAGTGGCGGCGCGCATAGGCTCAGGTTTTGATTTTTGTATTTTCACACCGCTTGAAAATAAAAAAGCCAGTTATAAAGCTTTGAGCCATGTTCTTAGCAAAAAAATATCACCTAATTTATACGAAGGACTTTCTAAGACTCACCAACAACTTGAAAAGTTAATTTAGTTGAAGCTGAAAATGGCTTTTCTGGCCTCTGCAAGCGTTAGGCACTCCTTGCGCTTGAGGC
>DYOP01000092.1:0-1224 GCA_020720425.1 Bdellovibrio sp.
TTACTGTTACTGAAAATAGAACTATACTTTGGTCTGTGACTTACTCAAATGAGAATTTCATGGACCGAGAGAATATGAATCATCTTAAAGATGTTATTTCTGAGCGATTATGTCCTATGCTAGACTCGCACTTGTTTTTTTGGTCATTTACCCCGCCCCCAGCTTAGATAATTTGCCGAGCCCATCAGTTCGAATTTTTAAGAGAAGAAAATCAATCAACGAGTCGTAATTGATTTAAATTTTTAATTTTTTTGACAAAAACGGATCTCGATAGGGCTCTATCAATTTGATAACTTCTAAATACGATTTGCCCCAATCTGATGAGGGCGAAACCATGTACTCAAATATCTTATCAAGCTTGATTTTTCCTTTTCTGTAAACAAAATACAGTTTATCGCCAACCATAGCTCCTAAAAGTGCCGACGATAGCAGGTAAATTTCGGGATTATCAGCCAAACCCGTATGCATTTTGTTTTCGATACCACTTAAAAAAAGAGCTTCATTTATTTTTTGAGATATCACAAATTGAGAGGCTTTTATTTGATTATCTAAAGACTGAGCATCATTAGAAAATTTTTTTCTTTTGCTTTCTGTTATTTGTCGACTCAAATCACTTAGAGTGTCAGCTTTACGTTTGGGGTTAATCAATTTGCTCCCAAAGTAATACAAAACCTGAAGCCAGACATATTGATAAAATTCGGATCTCGCTAAAATAGGCGTTTTATTATACTTTGATATCTGCCCATGGAGCAAAGCCAAGGCCCCTTCGGCCGTATGGTTAAGGCTGGTTTTTGAAATAAATACTCCCGAAATTTCGGGCACATAAAAACTAAGTCCCAACTTCACTGACATATGAACCCATTTTTTTTGTTTCTCCGTTAACACTTCACCAATTTTAACAAAAAAATCTTGGCTTGAAGGAGTGTACACGGTGTGATTATCGATAGATAGCTCTACTTTTAAATCTTGCTTTAGAATTGAGATAAATCGATTCACCTCGTCGGTAACAGATAACTCCGATTCAAGATCAAGATCCTTATCCATTTGCATTTCATAGTGGGTCAGTAAGGTATACCATTTAACCCAAGGCGGAACAGAGACAAGTCCAAAATCTCCTGAGTCAAATTTAATAATATCCACTTCAAACTCTTTTCCCTGATCAAGTAAATCAAAATAAATTTCTTCTATATTTTGAAAAACACGAATTATCGGTTTAGCTAAGAC
>DYOP01000092.1:1324-4450 GCA_020720425.1 Bdellovibrio sp.
ATAGGTTGCCTAATTCTGAGATATCACTTGATTTTGATCTGTTACCCCATTCTGATTGTTTTTTTTTAAACTTAACCTGCTTAGACAAATTGTGGCTAACTGGGTATATTTTTATTTTTTTTTGGATTAACTGTGGCAAGTGCTCTTTGGCCAGATGATAGTCACCAATGATTACAACATGTAAATCATTTTTTTGACTATTCTGATACTCTGATTTTATAACTTCGACAGCAAATTGATCTCGCTCTTTAATTGACCGATCTCCATGCTGACGCAGAGATTTATCGAGTGCTACCATTTTTGCTTTTCTACGCTTTGCCCATACAAATAAGGGCTTGTACGATTTCCAACTAAAACCCCAAGAGGCAGCCCACTCGACACGTTTTAAAAATTCTTTTTCGGATATTTGATCGTTCAAATATTCATCTAAATCCGTTTGATACTGAGCCTTAATACATTCGATGTATAATATAATATTGCGAGACTTTGGTAACAACCTAAGTATTCGCAAATGACTTTTTTGAGATTGAGAAAGAGCATGAAAGTCCCCTAACAATAAAAATGTCGTTTTGCTAATGGCCGCTAAAAGCTCGGCCAAATAAGACTCAGCCCATGGTCTTGAAATATCTTTGTAGTATTGTTTTTGATATTTTTTGATTTCACTGTCACTTGGGCCCATAAGCCCTTCGGCTTGACTTTTTAAGTGGGTATATAACTCATATCGAATTTGCTTCCAGCTTTTTTGCTTCACAAATTTATCATGCCATAGGCTTACTTTGATTTCAAAAGTTAAGCCCCTAGACTAGCTATTATACTGAGTCTACAAAGTCGTCGATCCTGAAAAATGATTTTCCCTATCATTGATGCCTCATGCCCATGGATAGCCCAATGCATACCGAGGGGCCATAGATGGCCGTGTCACTTTGTCTCACAGCATTGTAATACCAAGACCACCTCTTGATTTCAGAAGCAAAACTTCTACACTGGTGTTATGAATAAAAAATTATACCCCTTTTTAGTAACAGGTCTTTCTTCGTTCTTAGCTGCCGGATTTCATGTGTTTTTAACTTGGGAACATTTCGAGGTCAAATTTGGTTTAGGCTCTACGGCCTCCTCGCTTTGCCAAGTTTCTGAGGCCTTTGACTGTGCTGCCGTTGCCGCTAGCCCCTACTCATCACTGCTCGGTATACCGATGGCCCTTTTTGGGTTTTGGATTCAGATTATTATTTTAATTTTATCTTTTCATTACCACTTTAGGTCAAAATCTCAAACTCTATCTTATGTTACCCATGGGAGTATTTTGTTTGGCCTTTCTGCAATTAGCTTTGGGGCCTCTGTTATTATGGGTAGCATAAGCCTATTTATGTTAAATACATTTTGTACATTTTGCATTGCTACTTATTTTTTATCGGCGGTTACCTTTTGGGGCGCTTGGAAAATGATTTTTTCATCTCATCAACCTTTTAAAATAAACGTCCTACCTAAACCCTTAAGTTGGTCTTGGGCCTATTTGTCTATCCCTTTAATGGCTTGGGCATCACACGCCCTTATCATACAAACTTTAGGGGCCGAAAAACTACCTATTTTAGTTCAAGAAAGTTTACACGAGTGGAGAGCTCAAGAAAAAACTGATTTCGCTATTAGCCCCGGAATTGTTTTCGGAAAATCAGACCAAGCCACTCATACACTTATCGAGTTTATTGATTTATTTTGCCCTCACTGTGCCCATGCATCGGGCCCCCTTAAAGCCTATGTTAAGTCTCACCCTAATACTCAGCTCGTTGTTAAAATATTTCCTTTAGATGGCCAGTGCAACCCTGGCCTTAGCCCTCATGATGGCCTAAGATGCCAATGGGCCTATGCTTTAATGTGCGCTCAAAACAAGGATCAAGGCCCACAGGCACTTGAGTGGATTTTAGATCGCCAAAAAGAGCTTTACGGTCAGGCCCTCAGTACAGGGATCGAGCAAATGGCCGCAGATTTAAAACTTAATCAACAAGAGTTACTAGATTGTATGCAAACTGATGCCACAAAAACTGTTGTTACCGAAATGTCAAACGAGGGACACAAGGGTAAAATTCAGGGGACTCCGGCCCTATTTGTTAATGGAAAACTTTTACCAAGGGCTCAATTGTTACCCGTATTAGATGCTGCAATAACTGATAAAGGTCTTTAGAGCAGATTATTAAAACATTAGAAAGCCATATACTATAAATAGAAAATAAATTAATAATCCATTAAAAATCAATCACGTGGGGCTACTAAAAATCAATCACGCGGGGCTACTTAACTTGATGAAAAAACCGACCCCAACGAATGGTTAATGGGTTACATAAAAACTCAAGCACCGGAAGGGTCTCTTCACACGAAAGCCACACAATACTGGCTCGCCCTAGAATATTGGGCTTTGGCAAAAAACCCCAGTAACGCGAATCAGCTGAGTTATCACGGTTATCGCCCATTACAAATAAATGATCATCCGGAACTGTGACCGGACCAAAAGGATCTGAAAAATTTGAATTTCTAAGTAAGATACTATGCCTTACCGAACCCAGAGTTTCGGTATAGTGAGTGTAGTTTTCAATTTTATCTGACGGGCCATTTTCTTTTTTAAAAGTATCATCATTTAGCCAATTAAAATCGGATTGATCTAAAGGGGCCTCTTGGGCCATAAGTTGATCATTAATATAAAGTTTGCCCGACTCATAATAAACTTTATCACCGGGCTCGCCGGCAACACGCTTAATAAAAAAAGTGCTCATATCTTTTGGGTATTTAAAAACCACCACATCACCTTTTTTAGGTTCAGAAAATTTAACCAGCCATTGCTCGCTAAAAGGAACCCTTAATCCGTAGACAAATTTATTTACAAAAATATGATCGTGAATCAAAAGACTGGGTAACATCGACCCAGAAGGTATTACATAAGCTTCAAAAGTGCCCCAGCGAATCGTTAACGCAGCCAATACAGCTAAAAATGCAGACCCCCAACCCTCGACCCAAAAATAGCGGCTTTTAAGATTCCATTTATCCTGAGTTTCGTTATTGTTTTTTGAGCTCATCGTATTAACTCCTATTTTTTATCAAACTGCTTTTATGTTTTATTAAACTGCTTTTATATTTTAT
>DYOP01000092.1:4550-6697 GCA_020720425.1 Bdellovibrio sp.
AAACTGCTTTTATATTTTATTAAACCCTTTTTTAAGTGCAACAATTTATGAATCGACGATTTTATTTCGATTTATTTTTTATAACATAAATATTTTATCCCGCTTGAAGTCTATTAAACTACTGTAAATAAAGTTGGACTAATCTTCAACTTTTAAAATTGCTAAAAAGGCTTCTTGTGGGACTTCCACAACTCCGATTTGCTTCATACGCTTTTTTCCTTCTTTTTGTTTTTCAAGAAGCTTTCGTTTTCGAGAGATATCACCACCATAACATTTAGCAGTCACATCTTTTCTTAGCGCTCCCAAAGTTTCGCGGGCCACAATTTTAGAACCAATAGCCGCTTGAATAGCCACCTGAAATTGCTGCCTTGAAATCAACTCTTTAAGTTTTTCAACCAATAAGCGGCCACGGTATTGAGATTTTGATCTATGTATAATTAACGAAAGCGCATCAACGGGCTCTTGATTGATTAAAATATCCATGCGCACCAAATCGGACTCTTCAAAAGCCATAAGCTCGTATTCCATAGAGGCATAGCCTTTTGAAATTGATTTAAGCCTATCATAAAAATCCATAACCATTTCGTTCATCGGAAGCTTATATTCGAGCATCACCTTTTTTTCGGTAACATAATCTAAAGCTAACTGCGAGCCTCTTTTATCTTCGCAAAGTTTAATAAGAGCCCCTAAATAATCCGTGGGCGTATGAAGCGTTATTTTTACATAAGGCTCTTCCATTTTTTCAATTTTAACAGGGTCTGGTAACTGAGAAGGGTTTTCAAGCTCAAAGGAAGTTCCATCGAGTAAGTACACTTTATAAACCACTGTGGGGGCTGTGGTTATTAAATTTAAATTAAACTCTCGCTCTAATCGTTCTTGAACAATTTCCATATGCAATAAACCTAAAAACCCAACACGGCAACCAAAGCCAAGGGCCTGGGATTTTTCGGTTTCATAAACTAACGAAGAATCGTTTAAGGTTAATTTTTCTAAAGCCTCTTTTAAATTTTCAAAATCCGTTGATTCGATAGGATAAAGTCCGGCAAAGACCATGGGCTTCATTTTTTTAAATCCAGGTAACGCCTCATTTGCAGGCCTTTGAGCCAAAGTGACTGTATCTCCCACCTTAACATCTCGGATATCTTTTATCCCGCATACAATAAAGCCCACTTCGCCGACCTCTAATATAGGTACGCTTTCAGGAAAAGGACTAAATTTACCCAATCTTAAAACTTCGTAGTCGGTATGGGTTGACATAAATCTAATTTTTTCGCCTTTTTTAATTTGTCCATCAAACATTCTTACCAAGCTCACCACGCCTTGATAAGAGTCAAACCATGAGTCAAAAATAAGGCCCTTAACAGGTTTTGATCTGTCACCTTGAGGCGGAGGAACTTTTTTAATAACGGATTCTAATATTTCAGCTATTCCCACTCTCTCTTTTGCTGAGGCTAAAATAGCCTCAGAGCAATCGAGCCCAACAACATCTTCAATTTGCTTTTTTACGCCCTCAGGATCAGCCGCTGGTAAATCAATTTTATTAATGACCGGAATAATCTCTAAATTGTTTTCTAAGGCCAAATAAACATTGGCAAGAGTTTGAGCTTCAACCCCTTGACCCGCATCCACAACAAGTAAGGCGCCTTCGCAAGCCGCAAGTGAGCGTGATACTTCGTAACTAAAATCCACATGCCCGGGAGTATCTATTAAATTTAGCTGATAAGTTTGCCCATCTTTAGCTAAATATTTTAAGGATACAGTTTGAGCTTTAATCGTAATTCCTCGCTCGCGTTCGATATCCATATTATCTAAAAACTGCGCCTTTTCTTCGCGCTTAGATAAAGATCCTGTATGCGAAAGTAAAGCATCTGCTAAAGTTGATTTACCGTGGTCAATATGCGCGATAATTGAAAAGTTTCGAATAAGTGATTGATCCATTTTTTATTGTTACCCTACTTTATATGTTGCTTTTTTTATAGCCGCTTTTCTATTAATGCGTTTTTATACTTTTGGGTTATTATAGCTATATCAACTACAATAACTTTAATAGCCCTATAACTCTATAACTCTATAACATTATAACTCTATTAACCGTTTTAGAATTTGACGCTACTACAACTATTACAACCGTTGCAACTATTACAACC
>DYOP01000181.1 GCA_020720425.1 Bdellovibrio sp.
AGTTCAATGCAGATTAGCATTTATTAATTAACGTGAGTTCGATATAAAATTTATTTTAAAACGTAATAAGTTTAGATAAATGCGATACCCTTAGAAAAGGGGGTTGGGGGGATTGAAAATTTCAGAATCAATCCCCCTGCCCCCTTCTCCAAGGAGGAATGAGCTAATCCATAGAATCACAGCGACTTATAATTTTAAAAGTTTAATTAAGCTTTTATCTCGAACTCACGTTAATTAAACTACCTCGGCGCAAGTGAAGGATGTATCGCATCGAAAAGATTTTTTAATATTTTGCTGCAACCTGCCCTTCTGATGTCTTTCAGGCGGGAGAGGTGAATACTAATCTATATACCGACCTTCGGTAAGGGATTAGTTCGATATAATAATTTAAAAGCTTTTTCGACTTTTAAAATCATTGACTCACACATATAAAACAAGAGCCTACTCCAAAAAGTCACTTTAATGCAAAACAGGTCATTGAGTAAAGTCGAAATGGTCTTTTTTTCAGCACTATGTCGCTTCGACTCCCACTTCCACTACGCTCAGTGGCCAGCTCAGCGACCGCTGCTTCGACTCTCATCTCGACTCGCTCAGTGACCAGCTCAGCAATCGTTGCTTAGACTCCATAAGCGATCGCCCTTTTTTTCGGAGAGGATTCAAACAATGAATTTTAAAAGAGTTAATCCTGACAAAGAAAAACCTCATTCAATCTTTACTTGATAATTATTTGATAAAGAACAACTTTACATATTCAGTTGGAAAAATGAAGAATAAATATGCAGAATTTTGAAAGAAATATCTATTTTCGCCTTTAAATTAATCCTGCCCGGGTGGCGAAATTGGTAGACGCGCTACATTCAGGGTGTAGTGGCTGTATGGCTGTGCAAGTTCGATTCTTGTCCCGGGTACATTTTTAATAAAGGAAGAGGCCTGTTATCAGGTCTTTTTGCTATAACAATATCCGTTAGAAAAAAAGGCATTTAAAAATCTGTCAACATTATGATAATGAACTACCTCGCCGCAAGCGGACGATGTATCAGCTGAGGATTCTTTTTAATTTCGCCCCAGGGGGTGGGGAATTTGACCCAAGAGATCCCTCGACTTGGTTCGGCAGGCTCACCAACCGTCGCTCGGGATCCCCGCCTGACCGGACGGGCAGGAGTTCGACTATATAATTTCAGTTCACTATTGTTCACGAAATTATAGTCTCACTGATTAAATAGCCAAATATAAAATATTAGATTTTGCGACGCAAACGACTTAAGGATTGT
>DYOP01000182.1 GCA_020720425.1 Bdellovibrio sp.
ATTTTTTCTTCAATCTCAAAAAACCGCCCCATTTTAAGCTCCAAAGTCGCCTCGGAGAGCTTTGATATTCCCTTTTTTTGATAAACCTCAGGGTCACCGAGCGTTTTTGGCAATTTCTCTAAGTATTACCGATAATCCAATAATTGAAATAAAAGCCAAGACGGAACCAACCCAAAGAGTATATTAAGGCTCTCTTTGTATTCATCTATTTTTGCCATAGAGAGATTATATTAAAAGCCAAACAGTATGTCAAAAGAGTGCCTGACACCCATTTTACAATAATCTCACCGTTAACATAAATAACGCCATCGGCTTTTTTACCGTCGGTTTCGTTTTTCTTTTCACGCTCTAGGTTGTAATCAGCGGGATTAGTGGTTTTGAGGGTGTAGCCCAAGCAGGACTCGAAGATGTCTTTGAAAAAGCCGTCTTGGTAAACTTCCTCATTGAACCCACGGATAGCGTCGATTTTAGCGATATAGTTTTGAAATGCCGCCCACCTGAGAGCGACAAGATTTTCATCTTGTTCGATGGAATTTAAAATAGATTTTTGAAAAATGGACAAATTATGTACCTCGGCACTAAATAGGAGATATTATAGCAAACGAGACCGTCTTAAAGGTGTCAATGTAAAAAATTTGGCTGATATGCAATCAGAATCAAAAACTGATATTACGATAACCCAAACCCCTACAATTTTCCAATAATGTTACTTTTCTACCCAGCCATTAATTCCTTCACTTTTTCATAAACAGGAGGTTAAATTGTTATAGGGTCTAACCAGAATGGCGCTTACTTAAGCCTCCTATTCGAATCAAAACTGCCCCCTTTATATTTTGGCGATAACTCAAATCTCAAGCAACAATATTGACAACATCACATCAAAATACTACAATATGCACATATTCATCAAGGAGCCAATATGACAACAACGGTCGGTATTAGAGATTTGGCAAGAAGCGCGAATATCCTGCAAGAATATGATTATGTACACATAGAAGATAAAAAAACGCATGAGTATAAAGGTATTTTTGTCTCGCCCAAGTACGCAAAAGAGTTTGAAAACTTTTTGTTGGAAAAGTCAAATAAACAAAAAAATGAAAAACTGCAAAGACTAAAAAGTTTTGCAGGCAAAAACCAGATTGACGACAAATACGACAACCTATCCACAAACGAAATTAAAAATCGTATTGCATTGGAGAAATTTGGTGACTAAAAAAGTATAATCCCCCAAGAAAAACAAACAATTTTTTAGAAAGTTTTATTCCTTATGA
>DYOP01000183.1 GCA_020720425.1 Bdellovibrio sp.
TTGGAGAACTTTTTAAATGGAATGTTGGACGAGTTATTTATTATGACACAAAAGTGACTGGACTTCCTCTTGATTCTTCAAAAATTGAGTTTACATCAAAAAATTCAACCCCCGAGTCACGCCTTTCTGAGCTTAGCAAATTAAATGTTACTTACTCGGGTGTTTGGAATGGCCAAATGGCACCCTATTTAATTTTTGGAGATATTTATGGTCAAAAAATTATACCCGAAAATTTGGGTAACTCCCAGCCCTACAGAAGTAATCACGTTATTTGGCCAAGACCCATTAAAACGATTCTTGAAGATGCCAAACGCAACCTTGTCCTGAGAGATGTTTGGGGATCAGTTTTTTATCATCCCAATTTATTGGCCCCCACTTATATTGGCGGAAGGGGCATGTATCCTGGCGATGCCACAGATTTGATTAATACGATACGCGGCCTTAAATCTTTAGGTTACCAGTTTATCACTTCTGATGATGTCGAGAAAATGTGGGGTCATATTCCTAAAAGAAGTCCCACCATTGAACTCGTTACTGCACGGAAAACCTATAAAATTAAAAAATAAACAAAAGGAGATTTATATGATGTTTAAAAAATTAAGCGGGGTTATACTTGTAGCCATTATAGGCTTTAGCTCTTTGGGGCTTGCAAAACCTACAGTCACTAACGAAACTCAACCTTTAAACCCAGGACTAGCCTCTCCCTCTGTTTTACTTGAAAATGCGAAAAAAGGAAGGATCGAGCTTCGAGATGTTATTTTTCGAATTTCTCAAAATTTAAGTGAGTTTTCAGAACTTGACCAGCTCACTCCCTACGCAAAACTAATACCCGAATTTCGGGCCCTTTCGCTAAAATTTAAACTCGAAGAGATATTTCCAAAAATGATGGAAAAATTTGAAGAATCTGTTCATGCCGCTTCAATTAAATGGCTTGATCCTCGATCTCTTTCGAGTGAACTTATTTTATTTTATAGTGATTTTGCTAGTTTTGTTTCGGCCCTTAGATGGCTTGACACAGTTGAGGCCGATCTTCAGATCGAAAAAGATACCGCTAAACTTAAGACGACAGTTTTAAACCTTACAAAGACAAAACAGTTTTTTTCTAAAAGATTTACTCAAAAAAAAGATATTGATGTAGCCCTTAATCGCATTATCTCTGATATTGCTTCAAAAAGACTAACTAAACTTAGCCTAACTTCAGATGAAGTTGATTTTTGGTTATCTTATTTGCAATCAGCGTCTGGATTTGAAACTTATTTAAATATAAC
>DYOP01000184.1 GCA_020720425.1 Bdellovibrio sp.
CTTTCCCTAGTAACAACCAATATGAGAAAAAAGCAATAGGATTTGACATCGAGCAAAAAACACGGATATCAAAAAATATTGTTTATAGAGTTTTATCATCCTCAGAAAAAAAATATTTAGAAAGTCTATTTAATCTATCATCAGCTCAATCATTTGCTCAATCATTTGCTCAGAGGACCTCAACTTTGTCTGGTCAGGGATCATCTGCTTTATCTGGTCCATCATCATTGGGTTTGCTTGCTCAATCATTTGCTCAATCATTTGCTCAGAGGACCTCAACTTTGTCTGGTCAGGGATCATCTGCTTTATCTGGTCCATCATCATTGGGTTTGCTTGCTCAATCATCAGAACAATTATTAGATCAATCTCAGGATTTGATATTAGGTTTATGGTCAGCTAAAGAGGCTATCTTTAAAAGCCGGGGAGGACTTAAAGTAATTGAAAATTTGTATTCCCCCCCTCAAACTTTATCTGAAATCGAAATTACCAAAATAAAAATAAATAAAATTAAAGTTAATCAAACTGGTCGGGCTGAGGGGGCTGATCAGATAAAAACAAATTCTAGTCTTTCAGAAAGGCTTGCTCTTAAAAATCCTAAAATTAATCTTTACACATGTTATTCGCAAGCCGAGCAGGGCCCTTATAAAATTTTTTCTAAAGCATTTTTAATGGTCGGCTCAAAACTAACCCTTTGTGTGGCTTATAGTACATTGGTCAAAAAATAATCAGCCATTTCATATCCTGAAAACGGTTAGTTCAAATATAAAACTGTTACCAGCTAAGAGTCACTTTGATCCTGTTTTTATAACACGGGTCAAATTGATCAAAATTCTCCGTTTTTAATTGATCACTAACAACTTGTCCGGAAATCTAAAAAATGCTAAACTAAATCATAAATTAGGAATGTAATTTTATGACAGACAGAAAAATCATTGCAATTATTACTGATGCACTCGGGGACCGTGTTATTGTTGGTGCTCAAGAATTTAAACATGCCATCGATGGTCATTAATTTATTGTTGTCGTTATTAAAGTTACTTCAGACGGAGCATTTTTCTCAAGTATGTACCCGACGGGATCTAAGGGGCCTCGCAACGCTCATAAAAAATATAAAAGGATCAAATTATGAAACTTCTAAAAAAACCAAAAATATTTTTTAATCCAATTTCAGGAAGCAGCATATTGTCGATCACGTGGTACTCTGGTCCATGGCTCTCCGTTTTTTAGAAGGGGGAGTTTTGTGCCAAGTCAATTGGAAGGCTCCA
>DYOP01000093.1 GCA_020720425.1 Bdellovibrio sp.
CTCAGCCTCTAAAAGATCGGCTAAAAAACGGGGAGCACCAACTAAAAAATAATTTAAAGTCACAAAGGTGTGCTCTTTTTAAGCTGGGCTTTATTGATAATAGAAGTTGTTGATTTACCTTCGATAAAACTAAGAGAGTAAACTTCTCCGCCCCAAGAGGTGACCAAGTCATAGCCTACAATTGTTTCTATAGGCCAATCGCCCCCTTTAACTAAGACTTGAGGATGAACCCGTTTGATAAGTTCATAAGGAGTGGGTTCATCAAAAATAGAAACAAAATCTACACTTTTAAGAGCCGCTAAGATTAAGGCGCGATCTGATTGATTTTGTATGGGGCGATCGGGGCCTTTTAGGGCCGAAACACTGGCATCTGAGTTAATGCCAACAAATAAGAGATCACCCTTTTTTTTTGCTTCTTCTAAGTAGCGAACATGGCCAATATGCAAGATATCGAAACAACCATTTGTAAAAACAATTTTTTTTGCCCCCGTGGCCTTTAAAACCTGACTTATTTCAGAAGGTTCAAGTAAGGGGCTCATTTTATAAGCGCTCTTTTTTTAAAGAAGTTTGAGTCATTTGACCCGCGATATCCTCACCCGTAATTGACGAAATAATAGGTAACATGACAAATAAAGTAAGAGCATTTAAAAGATTTCTGGCAATAATACCTAAAGCCCCTTTGAGTCCTCGTTTTTCGATATCAACGATGCGTTGATCACTGACCCACTCGCCGGCCGTAAAGCCCAGTAACATGCGAGTCACAAGGGTGTAAATTAATGTAATAGAAACCACGTAGGCATATCCAATAGCGATTAATTCGGTTAAAGATAAAGATGCGGTCCAACCAAGAAAATCAATTTTTGTTACCGATAGGGCCGAAATAAGAGTGGCTAAAACCCCAGCTAAAATAAGCATAGCATCTAAAGTGATTGCCGATAAATCAGGAGCCGTATCAATCCAAACCGCGGAGGGAGTGGGCTCATTTTTTTCTATAAATTCAAGGTTTCTTTTTGCTTTAAGGGTTTCTAGGACATCGTCCACGCTCGGAGTGGGCGGGGGGGTTAGAGGTGTTACCGCAGGGAGATTAGCAATAGGTGTTGTTAATTTTTTTTCAGGGCGGCGAGCATAACCAGGACGCTCAATTGACGGTAGATCTCCGGCAAACCCTTGTTTTTGAGTCAGTAAGGTAGAGGTAGAGGTAGAGCTAGAACTAGAACTAGAACGAGAACTCCCGAGTCCTCCTGTTCCTGCTGCTGCTGCTGCTCCTCCTGCGCCGACTCCTGATGTTGCTACTGAATTTGATTTTTGAAGCATGGTTGTTGTTGTGCTTTTGCTAGCTGTATGAGTGATATGACCATCAGCCAAGGGGTTTGATTTTTTATGAAACCCGAGTCCCTCGGTCAGGGGGCGAAATTCAAACTCTTCAAAAGGATCTTGGCTCATGGTTGGGCCTCCTATTTATTTGCAAAAAATTACATAAGCTCTACTTCATACTTTATGGCTGAGATAAGACTGATGCAAGCCGTTTCAACTCGTAGCACCTGGGAGCCAAGATTAACAAGGATTAGACCTTGGTCTAGGGCCCACTGGGCCTCATTCATAGAAAACCCACCTTCACTGCCAACAAAAAGATAAATTTTTTCTGATTTTTTTAAATCTGGGCACTTGTCGCTCAAAGTCATTTTTAACGGAACAGGTGAGCTGTTCTCATATGCCATTAGACCCGGGTAACGGGGAGTTTGGTTAGCCCAAAATTGAACAACATCAGTCAATTTTTTTGGTTCTAAAACGGGCATTAAATCAGATCGTCCCGATTGTTGAGTGGCTGACAAAACAATTTTATTAATTCTTTCTAGGCGATTAGAACTCCATTGATCCGATTTTTTAATAAAGCTAAATTCATTCATAACGGGTTGAATATGATCAACACCAAGTTCGACTGCTTTTTCGATAATGAGGTCAAGAGTTTGATTTTTAGGCAGACATAAATTTAAAATAATTTCGGGCCCTTTAGGTTTAATAATTGTTCGAGCTTCTAGGATTTGAGCCACCGCTTTATTTTTATGAACTTCAATTATCTTAACAAGGTAAGCAGTATCGGGTTTACCAAGCACTTCAAATTGATCGTCTTGCTTTTGCCGACAGACCCCACAAATATGATAAAACGAATCACCTTGAATGGTAACTAAATCAGAATAAATAAACTGAGGATCAATCCAGTAACGTCTCATTTTTATTCGTTTTTTAAAAGATAGCCAACCCAGCCCTCTTTTTCGGCTCGATTGATTACTTTTAAATTGGTATTTTTTAAAAAGTTTAAAATAAAATCATCATCCCGTTCTGTCAAAATTCCAGATAAAATAAGAAAGCCATTGGGGGTTACTTTGTTTACAAGATCATTTTTTAGTTTAATTAAAACCCCATCAATAATATTAGCAATTAGAACTTGATAAGTTTGGGTAACCTCATCAAGATTGATTGGACTTATTTGCACCTGATCTTGTGAGATGTTTTTTTCAACGTTTTCGGTGGCCACGCGTACTGATTCGGGGTCAACATCAATGCCTAAGATAGAGGTAAAACCAATTTTTTGAGCTAGTATAGCTAAAATCCCGGTACCTGTGCCGACATCTAAAACCGAAAACAAATCAGGATTTTGTTTTTTTGCTTTTATAAGTAAGTGGGCGGCAATTTGAGTGGTTGCATGAGTTCCCGTGCCAAAGGCCATGCCGGGGTCAATATGCAAAGTATATTCATTAGCTACGGGTGATATCAGCCATGAGGGAACAACCCAGTAGGGCGAGGCCAGGCAAAAAGGCTCAAATCCTTTTTTCCATTCGGTTAGCCAATCTTTATGCTCTTCTTTAAAAGTTTCAATTTTAACTTCTGAAAATCGTGTCGAGAGATCCTGATAAAGCTCGCTTGGTGGTTGATCGTCAAAAAAAAGGTCTATTGATTTATGGTGAGATTTTTTAACCCGAGGGTCAAAAGTTAGATCAGGCTGAGTAAAACTCAAGGCCTCAGATAAGCCTGAGCATCCATAGGAAAAGGCCATCAAAGATAAGTCTTCTTCGTGGTCTTGTTTTATACCTGTTACCCGTATGCGATAAAAATAATTCACTCTAACACCTATAATGCTGCTTGCTAGTTAAAGCAGACGTCATCCCTATCTAGTTGATAGATTTTGATAAATCAACCTCATCTCCAATCATGACGGATTCGGTCTCAAGTATGGGTAATTTCTCACGAGAATAAATTTTGTAAATTCGTCCAATCGAAGTTCGCGAATCAGAAAAAATAATTTTAACTTCGCCAACCAGAATTTTAATGCTGCCAAAATCCTGAGTACCTAAGGCCCCTCTAATGGGCAGAGTTCTAACAACTTTATAGATCGAGTCCACTTTTATACCATTGGCGCTTCCTCCGCTTAGGTATAAGTCCATATAGCGCGGTTCGCTATCACTTAAAGGTATATTGCGGCGGGCTTCGATAATGCGAACTTCTTGGGCCAGGCTATATTCAGGGTTTATATAAAATATAAACCCCAATGCCGCTCCGGCTAAGATCGCCCTTATTTTTTTGAGTCGCCTCCGTGATGACTCAATCATAGACAAACTCCTCTTTTAAGCAGCACTTGCTGCTGTCGGTGTTTTTGGCTTTTTTGAGCCACCTTTGCTAACAGAAGGGGTCCTTTTGCCATAAATAGATTTTGATTTATCAAAAGCTACGGCAAAAACTTCATCAACATTTTCGGCTAAAATAAAGTTTAACTTAGCTCTAAATTCTTCGGGAATATCAGTTAAGTCCTTTTGGTTTGCAAGAGGGATTACAATTTCTCGAATTCCCTGCGAAAGCGCTGCTAAACATTTTTCACGAATGCCGCCTACAGGTAACACTCGGCCCTGAAGGGTTACTTCACCCGTCATGGCTATATCATGTCTAACAGGAGTATCTGTCATAAGGCTGACCAAAGCCGTTGTTAAAGTAACTCCTGCAGATGGCCCATCTTTAGGAATGGCGCCAGCAGGTAAATGAACATGGATATCCCATTTTTCAAAAAAATCTTCAGCAATATCAAGTTCACTGGCATGGGCTTTTGCGTAAGACATGGCGGCATGAGCCGATTCTTTCATCACATCACCCAGTTGCCCTGTTAGCATCAGTTGGCCTCGGCCTTTAAATTTAAGAGCTTCAACATAAAGCACTTCCCCGCCAGCTTGTGTCCAGGCAAGTCCGGTAACAATACCAACTTGAGACTCGATCATTTTTTCATCTCTTAAAAATCGTGGTGGTCCTAATAGTTCAGGAACAGTGACCGCATTAATTTCGTAATGATGAGCTTGATTAGTAACTACCATTTTAGCTACTTTACGACATACACTTCCAACCTCGCGCTCAAGATTTCTTAAGCCCGCTTCTCGTGTGTAGTGGCCGATTAAAAATTTAATTCCCTCATCTGTGAAAGTTACATTTTCAGGTTTTAAACCATTGGCTTCAACCTGTCGGGCAATCAAATGTTTTTTGGTAATTAAAAGCTTATCGCTTTCGGTGTAACCAGAAATCTGAATAATTTCCATTCTGTCTCTAAGGGCTGCCGGAATATTCTCTAAAACGTTAGCAGTTGCGATAAATAAAGCCTTAGATAAATCAAAATCTAAATTAAGATAATTATCTCGAAACGAATGGTTTTGCTCAGGATCTAAAACCTCTAACATCGCAGCACTGGGATCGCCTCTAAAATCGCTACCTAATTTGTCAATTTCATCTAATACGATAACCGGATTACGAGTTTTTATTTGTCTTAAGGCTTGAATAATTTTTCCGGGCATGGCGCCTACATAAGTGCGTCTGTGACCACGAATTTCGGCCTCATCTTTTACGCCGCCTAATGCAATTCTAAAATACTCTCGTCCCATGGCCCTGGCGATTGATTTTCCGAGCGAAGTTTTACCAACCCCCGGAGGACCTGCAAAACATAAAATGGGTCCTTTGATGGTGTCTTTTAGCTTTCTAACTGCTAAAAATTCTAAAATTCTTTCTTTGGCTTTTGCTAATTCATAGTGGTCATCATCTAAAATTTGTTTAGCGTTTTCTAGGTCAATACGATCTTCGGTAACATTGCTCCAAGGCAAATCAATAATCCAATCTAAATAAGTTCTTAGCATTGTGGCTTCAGATGCATCAGGATGCATTCTTTCTAGGCGGTGTAATTGTTTAAGAGCTTCAGATTCGACATGGGCGGGCATTTCAGCTTTTAGTACTTTAGCTCTTAGTTCATCCATTTCTTCTGACTTAGAGTCGGCATCACCTAACTCATTTTTAATAGCTTTCATTTGTTCGCGTAAAAAATATTCTCTTTGGGTTTTAGACATTTCATCTTTTGCCTGAGTTTTAATTTTTTGTTGAACTCCTAAAATTTCGAGTTCTTTAACTAAAAGTTCGTTGACAAGTTTTAACCTAAGTTCAGGATCAGTTGTTTCTAATACTCTTTGAGCATCAGTTACTTTTAAACCCACGTTTGAGGCAATTAAATCAGCAAGGCGACCGGCCTCGGTAACATCATCTAAAATAAGTAAAATATCAGGGGGTAAAGATTTTCCAAGAGCTATGATTTTTTCGATATGCTCTTTTGAGGTTCTCATTAAAGCTTCTGAAGAAATGCCTGTCTGTGCAGGAGCCGAGTCTTCAATTTTTTCAATTCCTACTTCAAAATAGGGATGACTTTTAGTCACAGTTTTTATTTTTCCTTTACCAATCCCTTGAACTAAAATTTTAATTCGGCCATCTGATAATTTGCGCATTCTCATTATCATGGCGATAGTGCCCGTTTGATAAATGCCATCAGCCGAAGGGTTTTCATCTGCAATGTCTTTTTGTGAGGCTAAAAAAATCATTCGACTTTTTGAAAGTGATTCTTCAACGGCAATAATCGAATTTTCCCTACCTACAAATAAAGGTAATATCATATACGGAAAAACAACGATATCTCGTATTGGTAACATTGGTAAACTTTCTGGGATTTCGATGTTTTTGTCATTAAAACTCATTGTGTCTCCTCCATTATGGTGCCAGTTTTCTTTAATCGGCACGATCTGTGTGCTTGCCTTAAAAAACAAATCGGCCCTAGCTTTAAAATCCATGAGAGGGCTTTGGTCTTGAAATAGTCTTGTTTTATGAAAATATAGACTTCGACTTTAATAGACTTCTTTCCTATTGATTTATGCTTAAAGCGGCTTTATTGCAGGTCTCCGTTTTTTAGAAGGGGGTGTTTAGTGCAATTATCCACTAAGTCACTTGGAAGGTTCCAAAACCTGTGAGTTGTAGCAACATGCCGAGAGATTAAATCCATCATGAGAGTTTAATAGAATTGATGCTAAAAAAACATTGCAAAGATCAAAGATGAGCTAATCCTTTTATCCTTGATGCACGGCCATCCTTGGCCTCTGCAAGCGTTAGGCTGTCCTTGCGCTTGAGGCCCCTGATGGTAACCCGCCGAAGTTCAAAATGCTTTTCACAGAT
>DYOP01000185.1 GCA_020720425.1 Bdellovibrio sp.
CTCTTTCAATTACCGCTAACGTGTCTTTATCTCTAATTGTGTACCTCATAGGGTATACGACCCAGCCCTTGTTTTTGGTTGTCCCATTCATTTTTTTAATCCTTTTTTTTATTTGTACTGAAATTGCATTCAAAATAACTTCATTTGTCAAGGGGGTAATCGCCTGACTTTTAATTAAAACTGTTTGATTAAAGTTTTTGACAGTTTCGCACCCTCCGATATATCAACAAACCCCATTTGCTGGAGCGATGTAATCGTTTCAAAATTAAGAGCATACGCTAGATCGCTGCCGCTACCGCTAACTTTTATGTAATTCTCTTTAGTTATATTTTCGCCTAAAGCCCTAAAAAATCCGATATAATTATCAAAATAGCCGCCCGCTGTATCTCCTTCAAAACTCTCTATATTAAAAGTTTTTGAGCTTTGAGCCTTTTTAATGTTGACATATATTAATCTGCCACTTTTTAACGCCGATATATAGCGGTTACCGTCGTTTATAAATCTCTCTTTTGAATATAGCGCCATCGATAAAATATTTTTTTCAATTTTATCGGTTAGTGTTTTTGCGTCATTTGTTTTCATTTTTTAATCCTTTTTTGTTTGTACTGAAATTATATTCAAAATAAAGTCATTTGTCAAGGGGGTAAACCCTTAACTTTAGCTTAACTTTTTTAAAGCCCGCGCATATTTTTGGCGGCAGGCGCCGTCACAAAATGTTTTTTTTGCGTTACCTGTTATTGCTTTATTGCAATTCAAACAGAAGCCCTTATACTTCTTAACATACGCCCCCCGTCTATAGCTTACTGCTTCACCCATTTGGCACCTTACTTTTTTTGGGTTAATATCGCCCATAAGAAGGCGGCGATCGCCGGTAAAATTATCATTTTAATCATTTTAATCACCACTGTTTTAGGCTGTCGATGTCGGTCACATCCGTTACATCTAAAGCGTCAAAGACTATTTTTGGGATTTCCATCACATAGGTTTCAAAAAATACTTCGTGGTATCTTGCAGCCGTTAGTCTTTTTTCGTATGCTCTTTGAGCATCGCCGTCCATTCTATTATATGCGTGGCGGTTATATCTACCCCCTCCGTTGATTACTCGCTTAGCCGTTAGCTCTTTACTCGCAAGATACTCGCCGAGCGTCATAACCCCTTCGCTGTATCTAGCTTTTTTTGCCAAAACCTTAGTAAGGCGCCCTTTTTGCATTGGTGTTAA
>DYOP01000094.1 GCA_020720425.1 Bdellovibrio sp.
TGTCCTGCTATTATTTGAGTATCAATTTTAAAGTTTGCCGTCGGATTTTTAACTGTAAATTTTAAGGTTCCGGTGTTGCCACCGTTAAAACCATTTTGACCCGCATTTCCTATAAGGCCCATTTTGCCATCTTCACCATTAGTTGGGGGCTTACAGTCTGAACACCTTTCCATCCTTGCTATCTGATTTTGATTTCTTGGTACGCTAGTTACTATGTCTCTGCATGGGTATTCATGGTGTTCTGTATCTTTACCGAGTTTACCGCTTTCTCCTCTGATGTGTGGGGGGTAGGGGGCTCCATTAATACCATTGGCTCCATTTTGTCCTCGCATGATAATTTTTATATCTCCATCAGCTATATGAGTAACAATTGCTAAATTGCCACCATTTATGCCATGAGCATGATGGTTAGGTTGACTGGCTTGCTGCTCCGATAGGTTTTCGATCTGGCCATTATCGGCTTTAATTAAATGGGCATTTATTGTTTGAATTTGATTATTTAGGGTTAAGCTTAACCCCTCTTCTATAATTAAATAATTAAGTTCCCATAGCGCGGCCTTTGGTAACATAATATTTGAACCGGGGGGTTCTTTGCTAATAACAACATCGGGTATAAATTTAAATAGCGAAATATATTTTTGATTATTAAGGGTAAAAACTAATTCAACTGTTTTTGATTTAAGATCTTCATTTTCCCAAGGGCTAAATACTTTTTCAGCATAATACCAGCCATCATGCTCTTTAAAGTCAGAGGTTAAAAAGGCATTTTCTTGGTTGTGATTTTTTAAATTAACCAGCCCTAAATCTTTAAAATCTAAATTTTTATCTAAATTATCTGAAGTAGTTTTGATTATAAACTTCCATTTGTTTAGATTGCTTTTAAATTGGTTATAGTTTGTATAATCATTAGCTAATGGCGAAACTTTTATGGCGTAGATAAAAACATTAGGCGCTACTTGTTCGCCTAAATGAGAAACAATGGCATCATTCGGCATTTCAAGTGTTTCAAGGGTAGGGAGGGGCTGATTTTCGTTTGATTTAATCTTTTGGCAAGAAGCTGTTGATAAGATCAGTATTAAATACAGTGGATAAAAAATGGGGAAGAGTATTGGGTGTAGCATGGAGACCTCCTTTGTTGTCATTTTATGAGCAATAACTGATGAGCTATAACTGATGAGCAATAACTTAGGAGATCTGGAATATTTTTTATAATTGTAAGGGGCTAAACTGCGGACACCTTCGGATGGATTGATGGAACCCCTGAGGGATTGATATTCAATTATAAAATTAATTAAATTACCTTCTCAAAACCGCAGATGTTTAATGCAAAATATTTTACGCCCTCTTTAAGTTTTTGCATCTGCATGGATCTGCTCAATAGCATTAAAAAAAACTTTAAGAGAAACAGTTTCTTCGTGTGAGAGCATGCGATGTAAGGTCTGCCTTGTTGTTCCGATGGCTGTGGCAAATTCATCTCGATTTTTATATTTTGCCGAATTAGAAAGGTAGGCAGAGATTAAATCAGTAATAGAGACAACATCACCATCTTTTAAATACTCAGCCATCATGTTGATAATTGTACTTGCATCCCCAAATTGTTCATTTAAACTTTTTCGTTTTTGCTCCAAGCTTGGTTTTTCATGTTTGATTTTGAATGCATGTGACATATCGACCTCAAATTTGTTTTAAATTATTTTTTAATCAGTATATTTTCTTAAGATATCCCGGCTCTTTTTAATGGCCTCATGTTGATCTCCTTTGCCACTACCTAAAAGCAGTATGGTTTTTTTTCATCCGATTTAATAACAGCAAAATAAAGTCTTAATCCGTTATTCCACTTTTTTTCAAACAAACCATTTTTTAAATCTTTGGCGCTTGTAATAACTCCAATACTTTTAATTTTCAATATAGCAGCTTCGACTCGTAGGAGAAGGCTGCCGTCAATATTATCTAACCATTCAACAAAAGAGGGATCTTCAATGATCTCGGTTGATACATTTGCAGTAAAACTATCATCACTGGCCACAGGGGCCTCCTGACGTTCTGCATTTGACATTTGTATCATATATATTACATATGTCAAGTACTATTTCTGCGATAAATATAAAAGTATATAAAATTAAATGCATGGAGATCTCCATTTGTCTGCTTCTCGATTTTAATAGATGCAAAATTATAATGCTTTTAAAAAAACATTTCTGCTTTTGAGTAAGTCATGAGTTCCGGCATTCGACTTTGGTTGAAGCCACTATTTGAGTAAAAAAAAAGCTATACCGTATTGGGGTATAGCCTTTTTTGATTTTTGTTTTAGTATTAGTATTAGTATTAGTGTTAGTGTTAGTTTAAAAATTAATTAACTAAAACGCATTTAAAGTCATTGATACGGCGATGTTTGTACGATCTCCTCTTACATCATCAGGTACAAATTGCAAATTGGGATAAAAATAAACCCCTTTCATAGGAGCAATTCCAAGCCCAACTGATTGATAGCTAGTATCTTGAGTAAAATCTAATGCCGTGTTTTGAGTGCTGTAGTGAGCGTAATTAAAATATCCAAAAAGAGTTCTAAATGAGTAAACATCATTAAATGCATATTCTAAAAATGGGTAAAGACCAATACCATATTGGTATCGAGAGTCACCATTAGCATCTAGTAAATCATTATCTTTGTAGCCAGCTAAATCAATAACCCCTGTTATACCGGGTTGCCATCCGCTATTTTCAATTTCGGTAACAGCCGTTAAACTTGCTGAAGTTGATCCTAAAAGGCCCACAGTTTCGGTATAGTACTGATCTGTTGCTAAAGAAGCATCTACAGAAGGACTTAGCATAATGTTACCAACGCGATAGGTTTTGTTCCACTCAACATAAGGACTTGAAACATTAAGTAATTTTCTACCTTTTTCGTTCACGTTATTTACAACTTCTAAATCTTTATTATGAAAAGGGGTTCTTAATGAAATCCCTGTGCCAAAACGCAAAGCTGTTTCTTGATCAATTCTGTACGCAAAAGCGATGCTACCACCAAGGCTTGTTTCTGCAAGCGTCCCGGGAGTGCCTCTGTAATTGGGTCGGTATTTATCAAAAGGTTGTTCTACAGATCCGCCGGTATATGAGATGTTAAATTTCATAGAATATTTAGATTTAGAACCTGATTCGGCAGCAAGTCTTGCATTTGTGATTTTTTCTGAGGACTCTTCGGCCTGAGCTTCGTCTTTGAGTTTTGAAACATCAACGGTCGAAGACTGCGTAGCGGTTGCTGGTGTTGATGTGTTACTTTCTTCGGCAAATGCCGTTGAGCCTAATGCCAAAGTCGCTAACAGACCCGCGATAAGTGCATTCATGTAGATCCTCCTGTTTAAGTTAATATTTTGGTTTAACTGCCAAAATGTTGGTCCCATTTTGTAACCATATTGTTAGGATATGGCAAGTATTCTGCCAACATATGGTGACAAAATGCTGACAAATGTAAAAAAAACTAAGTTTAAGTGTATTTTGGTTTGCCAATCCGATTTTCGAAATATTTTAAAAAGCCGTGGCTAGGTTAAAATGCAGGGTAAAAGTATAGACCATTTTTATGGGGTCAAAGTTAGTTTAAAACCCAATGTTGTTGGCTTACCCCTTTTAGCAACTACTTTATAAGTAACGGCAAGGTTACTCTACGCGTTGAGCTTCTGATGGCAAAATTGTAGTTCCAGGCCAGGCTTTTCCAAAAACATTGGGCTTTGGAGCCTCAACTTTAGGTAAATAAAGAAGAGGATCAACGGTTCCATTTAAAGTGCGAATTTCAAAATGTAAGTGGCTTCCGGTTGAGCGCCCTGTGTTACCCATATCGCCAATCCGGTCGCCTTGTCTGACCGAAGATCCTTGTTTGATGCGGACTTTTGATAAGTGGGCGTACAAAGTCGCATAATCCTTAGTGGGCCCTTCGATCATAATCATTTTACCATAACCTCGAAACCCAGAGCCTACATAAATAACGCGGCCTTCGTGGGATGCATATATAGAAGTTCCCCTTCGGTTAGCTAGGTCAAGACCAAGATGGGGGCGCTTTCTTTTTTTTCGAGAGGGTGGGGGTTTAATATAGTATCCTCTTGAGAGGCGAGCTTCATCGACGGGCCAATCAAAAACCATTAATGATCCAGGAGAAAGTAATTTTAAATTAGCAGAGCTTATTTGTAGCTCAAGATCTTTGGGTAGGGTTAATGGCTCCTCTTCGGGCTCGTCATCAAGCTCGTTATCTATAAGATCAGCTTGATTTGGCCCGGTGGCGGCCAGTTTAGGTTGGTTTGGAGATTTACTTACAAAATTCTGATTTGATTTTTGGATTGATAGGGGGCTTTGCCCCAAAAAAGGGTTGCTTGATTGGCTTTTTGGATGAAAGCATCCCCAAAACAAAAGGGAGTAAATAAAGGCGACTAAAAAAAAGGTAAAAGATCGAAATAGCATAGCTAAACTAATGCTAAGTCGTTAGGGCCTTATAGGTAAAGCCAAGGCGCATCATTGAGGTCTTTTTTGTGTGCCATAAACAGGAAACTGTTTACAAAGCTCATGAATCTCTTGTTTTATTTTTTTGTGAAGATCCTGATCTGTGGGGTGATTAAGAGTTTGAGTAATCCAATGGGCAATTCTAATCATTTGTTCTTGCTTCATGCCACGAGTGGTCAGGGCGGGAGTCCCGATGCGAACACCACTGGTAACAAAAGGCGAACGTTTTTCGTTAGGGACTGTATTTTTATTTACAGTAATGCCCGAATTTCCGAGGGCGGTTTCGGCCTCTTTGCCCGTTAACTCTTTTTTGCTTAAATCAATCAGTAACAGGTGGTTGTCTGTGCCTCCGGTAACAAGGTCAAACCCTTGGTTAACCAATTCAGTAGCCAGAGTTTGGGCATTTTTTATAACTTGATCTATATATTCACCAAAGGATGGATTAAGAGCTTCGCCAAAAGCCACAGCCTTTGCTGCAATCACATGCTCGAGCGGGCCGCCTTGGATGCCTGGAAATATTTTAGAGTTAATTTTTTTTGCCAGTTCTTCTTGATGAGTTAATATTAACCCCCCTCTTGGGCCACGTAAAGTTTTGTGGGTTGTTGTGGTAACAATATCGGCAATGCCAATGGGTGAGGGGTGATGGCCACTGGCAACAAGGCCAGCAAAATGGGCCATATCAACTAGTAAAGAGGCGCCCACCTCGTCAGCGATTGCTTTAAAAGCATGAAAATCTAAATATCTTGGGTAGGCACTGTAACCAGCAATAATTAACTGGGGGCGAACTTTTAGAGCTTGTGAGCGAATCAGATCATAATCGAGTAACCCTGTTTGGGGGTTAAGGCCATAAGAGTGAGCTTCAAATAAAAAGCCAGAAAAGTTAACCGGACTTCCGTGGGTGAGGTGCCCACCATGGCTTAAATCCATACCCATTATTTTGTCTTGAGGTTTAATTAAAGCAAAAAAAGCAGCCATATTGGCACCACTTCCGGAGTGGGCTTGCACGTTGGCAAAAGGGGCTTTAAATAAGTTTTGTGCCCTTTGGATAGCAAGTGATTCGATTAAGTCTACATTTTGACATCCGCCGTAGTAACGTTTACTAGGGTAACCTTCTGCATACTTATTGGTTAAAATTGAACCTTGGGCCTGCATAACAGCAAGACTTGTGTAGTTTTCGCTTGCGATCATTTCGAGTTCAGACTCTTGGCGTTCATGTTCTTGATTAATCCAATTATAAATTTGTGGGTCAGAGTTTTTAAGTTGTTCCATTTTTATCTCCTTGTTATTTAAGGGTGTTAGAGTCATGGATGGGTTGAGAGAGTTTATTTACGCGTCTTTGGTGACGCTCTCCTAAAAATAAAGTTTTAATAAATAAATCAACCCATTCGAGGGCCTGATTATGGTCGTGTAATCGCCCACCAAGGCATAAAACATTGGCATCGTTATGCTGCCTAGAAAGTTCGGTGCTGGGTTTATCCCACACGAGAGCGGCTCTTACGTGAGAGTATTTATTGGCTCTTATGCTCATCCCTTGGCCTGAACCACATATTAAAATTCCAAGTTCTTGAAGCTCAGTTTGATTTGAATTTTGATTTACAAGCGAAAGTGAGTGGATATGCTGGCATACATGATCGGCATAATCTGGGTAATCGACCGAGTCTTGACTGTTACCTGTTCCGAGGTCAAAAACAGAGTAACCCTGTGATATGGATTGCGAATTTAAATGCAAAACAATTTTGTGTTTAAGTTCGTAGCCAGCGTGATCAGAGGCAATCCAAATTTTTTTCATGTATAAAAGTCCTTATGTTACTCAGTCTGTCTATTGTTCTGAATGTAATTTTTCTTTCTTTCTTTCTTTCTT
>DYOP01000186.1 GCA_020720425.1 Bdellovibrio sp.
AGCAATTTGCTAAAGAAGAAGTGATGAATGCAGAAATCAAAAAACAATTGGCAAAAATAGGATTTAGTATTTAAATTATGAAACAGCTAAAAACTTCAAATATCGTTATTTATCAAGCACCAAATGGAAGGCTAGAGCTCAAAGGTGATTTTGACAAAGAGACGGTTTGGGCAAATCAATCGCAAATAGCGGATATTTTTGGTGTAGACAGAACCGTAATTACGAAACATATAAAAAATATATTTAAAGATGAGGAATTAGATGAAAAAGTGGTAAGTGCAAAATTTGCACATACCACTCAACACGGAGCATTGAAATGGAAAACTCAAACAAAAGAAGTTGTATTTTATAATCTCGATATTATTTTAGCGGTTGGATATAGAACAAAGTCTTCTGTTGCTATAAATTTTAGAAAATGGGCAACTCAAACCATCAAAAAGCATATCATAGATGGATATACTATCAACAAAAAACTTCTTCAAAAAAATTATTCTCTCTTTCAACAAGCCCTTTGCGATATTCAAAAGATCTCTCAAAACAAACTTTCTTCAAGTGATATCTTGGAACTGGTAAAAACTTTTAGCACGACTTGGTTTAGTTTAGATGCTTTTGATAAAGCAAAATTTCATGAAAAAAAACAAACGCAAAAATCAATCAAAGTAGAAGCAAAAAATCTTTATGATGATTTGGAAGTATTAAAAAAAGATTTGATCGCAAAAAACGAAGCTACAGAATTATTTGCTCAAGAGAAGCAAAAGGGAACTCTGGAGGGTATTTGGGGAAATATTTTTCAATCAGCTTTGGGACAAGATGTTTACCAAAGCATAGAATCCAAAGCCTCTCATCTTTTATATTTCGTCGTTAAAAATCATCCGTTTACTGATGGCAACAAAAGAAGCGGAGCTTTTGCTTTTATCTGGTTTCTGCAAAAGGCAAAGTATGGTTTTAGATATAAAATCACACCAGAGGTACTGACGGCGATTGCGTTAATGATTGCAACAAGTGATCCAAAAGATAAGCAACGAATGATTGATTTGGTTATTTTACTATTAAGTGGAAAATAATATGACTGCCAATAAACAGCCCATAAACATAACCCAGCCCCTAACCCCTAAAGGGGAACAAATACAGCCCCTAAACATAACCCAGCCCCTAAATCCCCTAAAGGGGACTTTGCCTCCCGACCTCCTAAAGGAGGAGA
>DYOP01000095.1:0-1259 GCA_020720425.1 Bdellovibrio sp.
TTTTATATAGAAGGTATTTTTTTGATTAATTCACAACATGAGGTGAGTTTAGGTTTTGAGCAACAACAAAGTTGGGTAGATTTGCAAAGGTATAATTTTGCAAAGTTGGCATGGAATCTCTATGATTTATCCCCCACTTTTCGTGCTCTTTTTGATGATGGATCAATTAATTTGGGTATCAGTTATCAAAAAATGTTAACCGATCAAGATAGCTCCACTCAAGGCAGCGCTGATAATGGCATTTTAGGATTGCATTGCAATTTTAAATTTTAAATCAGACACGAATTGTTTGTTGAGGGGTCTAGTCTGGCCATTTTTTAAATGACAAGTTTTTATTATGATTCAAAATAAAGTATATTTGAGAGGTGAAATATGGCCACAGGTCTTTATTTTGGCACGGATGAGCGTTTAAAAACAATGCTAGATGCTTTTTTTGAGGAGCGTCTTAAATCGGCAGGAGAAAGCCATGCCATTGTTAAGGTGGGAGACGAAAAAAAGTTTGCTGAGGCTCTCGCGGGGCTTAATTTTGATGTTATTTTTGTTGAGATGTCGGTAACCCCAACGCCTCCTAATGACTGGGTTCAAATGATCCATAAAACAAAACCCAGTTTGAAATCGCCATTTGTTTTAGTGGGCGGAGAGACAGACCCAACTAAAATTTATAAGCATATCGAGTCAGGTTGGAGAGATTATGTTCATCTCCCTCCCGACCGATCTTTGGTGATTGAAAAATTTTGGATGCATGCTGTTGGGGGCCGAAGTGCTGATGTAAGGCAGGTCTACTCTTTAGCGCTTAAAGAGTCAGCTACGCTTGCCAAAGTTGGGATTATCGAAGAGCTAAGCGAGTTTGACTGCAAAATTCATTTAAATTATTCAATTCAAAAAGACGACCTTATGATTTTATACTCAAAAGCCTTTGCTAGTGTTGATGAGGGCGAAACAGAGGGCAATGTATTAGCTCGTTGCTACCGAGTAGATCCAGCCCCTTCGGCCCCAGATGAGTTTGTAGCTCAATTTTATTTTGTGGGAGCAGGGGATGAACGATTAAAGGCCATCCGGTCTGCATTGCGCCGCAGCTATGTTAGCGGCAAACGCTAGGTTTTTACTTAATTTTCCGTTAAGGTTTGATTGGCCTGAGGGCCTCCAAACTATGAGCAGCTAACCCCGCTAGGCCCGAAAGGGAGCAACGGTACCTGAATCAGGTTGTGTGGGGCTTCTCGGCCACTTTATTTTAAGTTACTAAACTTTATGTTACTAAA
>DYOP01000095.1:1359-6203 GCA_020720425.1 Bdellovibrio sp.
GTTACTAAACTTTATGTTACTAAATATTAAGTGACCAGCTAGGAATTATTTATGTCATATCAGGTCATCGCCCGCAAATGGCGACCTCAAACCTTTTTAGAACTTGTTGGCCAAGATCATGTCGGGGTTACCCTTCATAATGCCCTTGTTACTCAAAGGTTGCATCATGCGCTATTATTTACAGGCCCTCGGGGGACCGGCAAAACATCGACCGCCCGCATTTTAGCTAAAAGTATTCGTTGTCCTGAGGCCATTGACCATGTGCCTTGCAATGTTTGTTCAGAGTGTGTTTCGATTACTCAGGGTAACAGTGTAGATGTTATCGAAATTGATGGAGCCTCAAATAATGGCGTTGATGCAATTAGAGAGCTTCGCGAAAATGTGCGATATAGCCCCGCCTCGGGCCAATATAAAATATATATTATTGACGAAGTTCATATGCTTTCAACGGCCGCATTTAATGCGTTATTAAAAACTCTAGAAGAGCCTCCGCCCCATGTTATTTTTATTATGGCCACAACCGAGGCCCATAAAATACCGATGACTATTTTATCGCGCTGCCAGAGGTTTGATTTTAAGCGGATTTCAGTTAAACAAATAGCGCAAAGGTTAAAGGAAGTTTGTCAAAAAGAGGGTAACGTTTTTTATGACGAAGATTCGCTGTGGTTGATCGCCAAACATGGTGATGGTTCAATGCGAGATGCTCAATCGTTACTTGATCAGGCCATTACTTTTAATCAAGGCCAACTCACTTTTGAAAAGGTAACAGCGGCCTTGGGGTTAACCGATCGCTACTTAGTTCAAGGGGTTTTAAAAGCCTTGGTCCAAAGAGATCAGTCACAAATGCCCCATTTTATTTTAAAACTTAATCAGGTGGGCTTTGATCCAAAATTATTTTTTGAAAATATGATTGAGCTTTTAAGATCGTCAATTTTGATTCAAGCTGCTGATAGTTTTGGCGGCGGTGTTGGCGGCGGCGGTGGCGGTGGTGGCGGTGGTGGGCAAAATGTGTTTGGCCAAGAGTTAGATATTTCAGATTCTGAAAGGCGCTACTTGCAAGAGCTTGCTGTACTCGGAGCCCCCGAAGAGTTGCATTTACTTTTTGATATGATCCTAAAATCAATCCAAGATGTCATTTCTTATTCTGAGCCAAGGCTTGTTTTTGAAGTTGCATTATTACGAATGGTTATGGCGCCACAAGTAAAAGATATTCTAAACAGGGCTCACACGGAAAGCCCAAACCATGGGGTTGGTGTTGTTAATCAATCAAGCTCAAATAGCAACTTGGCTTTAAATCAGAGGAGTCAATCCATAAATAATAGCCAATCCATAAATCGTAGCTCAGTAGGGCAAAATAATACAAATTTAAAACCAGCTTTTTCGTCTGAGCGATGGCTTGATTTTATAGATAAAATTAGGGCCCATGATCCCGTTTTTGCGGCCAAAATAGAGCCATTGGTTATTCGATCGCGTGAGCTAGATCATATCGAGTTATTAGTGCCCAAGAGTCATCAGTTTTTAATGACTCAATTTGAAAGCCCCGAGTTTATTGCAAAATTAAAAAACTTTATTAAACAAATCTGGAATTCAGATTTGCAAGTAACAATTTCTAAAGCGGCACTAGCTGCCCCTTCTTTAGCTCAAAGTGCGGGGGTGCGGGGCGATGAGGAGGGTGGTCAATCTTTGGGTAGCCAAATCGGTTTATCCTCTCTTGAGCTAGCAAAGCAAAAAGAGTTAGCTGGTCAACAGCAAATTTATGAACAATTGCTTGCCGACCCTAAGGTAAAGGCGGCAAGCTTAGTGTTTAAAGGAAAAGTCAAATTGATTCAAACCAATCAAGGAGAAAAAAAATGAAAGGTTTTGGCGGAGCAGGGGGAATGTCCCAGTTACTTAAGCAAGCAAATCAAATGCAATCACGAATCAAAAAAGTTCAAGATGAGCTTGCCTTAAAGCAATACGAAGGTACTTCGGGTGGTGGTGCCGTTAAAATAATTATTAATGGAGATTACCTGGTACAGTCTGTTCAGATTGATGCTGAAATTATGAAATCATCAGATCTTGAGTTACTACAAGATATGATTAGAGCTGCGACCAATGATGCGGTTAAAACGGCAAAAGATACCCATGCTCAAGAAATGCAAAAAGTGACCGGCGGAGTGGGCATTCCGGGATTATTTTAATAGATAAAGTTTGTTGAAAATAAATTATGTTAAAAATTAAATTATGTTAAAAATTAAATCGGTTGAGTTTTTAATAGGGGAACTTTCAAAATGGCCTGGTGTTGGTCCTAAAACAGCTCAGCGCTATGCGTATTCGATATTAAAAAACGCCCTTCAAAACTCAACAGCAGCAGGCGGCGGAGTGCCTCAGGCTTCAGTACAAAATGTTGATGCCCTAATACAGGCTCTAGAAAATATAAAAACAGGGGTTCGCCTTTGTCCTAGTTGCTTTAATTTTACAGAAGAAGTAGACAGGTGTTACTTTTGTAGTTCGCCTGAAAGGTCTAAGCATACGATCTGTGTTGTCGAAGAGCCTTCTGATATTGAAAGGATCGAAAGTTCAGGAGCCTTTAAAGGGTGTTACCATGTGCTTCATGGAGTTATAGCCCCTTTGATGGGGGTAACTCCTGATAAAATTAAAATCCAAGAGTTGGTTCAAAAGGTTTCAGAAAATTCGGTTGAAGAAATTATTTTTGCTCTGGATTTGGATTTAGAGGGGGAAACCACTATTTTGTATCTCACGCAAGCGCTTTCGGGGTTACCAGTCAAACTCAGTCGTTTGGCTCAAGGGGTTCCCATGGGCAGCGATATGGATTATCTTGATGAAAGAACCCTAGGACGTGCGTTGCAAAATCGAGTTGAAATTATCGATCAACCAAGTTTTGATAAAAGGTAAGAATGTCATTTTTTAATCATAATGCTAAAGAAATTCATTGCAAAATTGTTTACTACGGCCCCTCGTTGGGCGGTAAAACAACCAATGTGCAGTGGGTTTACAACAATACAGCTCAAGATCAAAAATCTAAGCTTGTAACTTTGAATACCGAAATCGAGCGAACTTTATTTTTTGATTTTTTACCACTTAATTTGGGCGAAATTAGAGGGTATAAAACTCGTTTTCATCTTTACTCGGTCCCTGGCCAGGTGGTCTATGATGCCTCCAGAAAGCTTATTTTAAAAGGATTAGATGGAGTTATTTTTGTCGCTGACTCGCAAACCGAGAGAATGGAAGAAAATTTACAGGCCCTAAAAAATCTTGAAACTAATTTAAAAGCTCAAGATTATGATATTAAAGAAATCCCATTGGTGATTCAGTATAATAAAAGAGATCTTCCTAATGCGGCTCCTTTAAATCAGCTGAGATCGCAACTTAACCGTTACCATGCTCCCGATTTTGAGGCGGTGGCAGCCGAGGGGCGCGGAGTTATGGAAAGTCTAAAAAGTGTTTCAAGGTCAATTATTCAAATGTTAAAGGATGGATCAAGTTAATGAGCCCTCAAGCGGTTAACGAAATTCAAGAGCTTAAAAAGCAAACAGGCACCCTGCTTTTAGCTCATTTTTATGCCGATGAGCAAGTACAAGAGGTGGCCGATTTTGTCGGGGATTCGTATCAGTTAGCTTTGTTTGCCAAACAAAGTCCGGCCAATCAAATTTTGATGGCGGGTGTAGTTTTTATGGCTGAGAGTATAAAAATTTTAAACCCACAAAAAAAAGTTTTAGTCCCTGATAGCGAGGCGGGTTGTTCGTTAGTTACCGAATCTCCGTTTAAGGATTATTTAAAATGGCGACTCGATCATCCGGAAGCTTTGATGGTAACTTATATAAACTCTTCAGCTCAAGTTAAGGCCATTTCAGATGTTATTGTTACCTCAAGTAATGCGAGTAAAATTATTTCATCTATACCTAAAGATCGCAAAATTTTATTTGGGCCTGATAAAAATCTGGGTGGATATCTATCTCGTACTCTCAATCGCCCCATGGATTTGTGGCAGGGGAGCTGCCAAGTTCATATTGAATTTTCCGAAAAAGAGCTTTTTAATTTAATTGCAAAAAACCCTTCGGCTATTGTTATTGCTCATCCTGAGTGCGATCAGGGTGTTTTGAATCTGGCTCATGTTATTGGGTCAACTTCAAGGTTACTTGAAGAAGTTAAAACCAACCCCGCTCAGGTATTTATTGTTGCTACCGAGCCAGGGATTTTTTATCAAATGAAAAAACTACGCCCCGATGCTAAACTTATACAAGCTCCCAATCAAAGTGCCTGTTGTGGTTGTGCTATTTGCCCTTATATGAAGCTTAATACGGTTCAAAAAATTAAAAACACTTTGCTTAATGCTCATAATTTAGAGGGAGTTAAGGTGTCTTTCAAGTTGGCCCAAGAGGCGCAAAAAAGCTTAGAGCGTATGGTTGCCGTTACCCAAGGCCAAGGGGTCAGTTGGCCTCAGTCTTTTAAAACGCCTTCGTGGGTAAGTGATTTTTAGTAAATAAAAAAGTCACCGTAGCTTAAAAACTGAAAAACAGTTAAAGCACTAACGGGTGTAAACATGCATAAAAAAAATGGTAGTTAATTATGTTTTAAATAAGACTACTGTCGTATAAGGGGAAAACCCATTCATGAGAAAAATGGTTTTAATTGAGCCAGTAAAAAAACTTTTATCGCAGTTTGATCCTGATATTAATCTTTTTATAAAAGTTCATAGCGACAATCAAAGCCTTTTTAAATCAAGAAAGATTTTAAAAAATAAAATTAATCAAATTGAAAAAAAATATAATAAAAAAGCAGATTGGTCTTGGGTCTCAGTTTCGCACACAAAAAATGCTCTTGGTTTGTGTTACTTAAATATT
>DYOP01000187.1 GCA_020720425.1 Bdellovibrio sp.
GGGCTTTTTACATTCTATTTCCATATATCATCCCGGTTTATTTTTACCGTTTTGCCTTCTGATGCCTGCTTGCGGCTGTTTTCAATTTTGGCCACAAACTCAAGGTCGTAAGGTAAATCCTTCGCAACCTCGAACTTTATTTTAAGGGCTTCGAAGAAAGCCTTAATAACGCTCATTTCATGAGCGTCTGATGGATGTGCAATTAGTATATCTTGTGTCTTCATCGCGTTTTGATTTAAAGGGAATAAGCCGATATTTGGCAAATATACGGAACAATTTTTTTCAAGCAAACCAAAAATAAGTTGCATACTCGAATTTAACTCAGCTACCACCAAAACCAAAACTCGGCGAAATCAATTCTTATGTGAGGGCAGTTAAAAAAATCGGTTACCAAACGTACCGTGGTTGCGGGTTCAGTAAATCAAATGTAACAGTTAACAAAGCAGTTGGAATTTTTCCACCCTCTGAAGTGAAAATTTTTAAGGTCGCAAATTGCGACTTTAAAAAAACAATGAATATTTTTACACTTTAAACAAGATTATGGAAAAGGGTACTCAAACCAATGCTGTATCAATACCTGATGAAGTATTAATGAATAAGATATACTTTATCCGGGGCCAAAAAGTAATGCTTGACAGTGATTTAGCTGAACTCTATGAAGTAGAAACAAAAGCATTGAAACAAGCCGTTAAACGGAATATGGATATTTTCCCTGCGCACTTTATGTTTGAATTAAAAGAGGAAGAATTTAAAACTTTGAGGTAACAAATTGTGACCTCAAATAGAGGTGGTCAAAGATATTTGCCTTTTGCTTTTACTGAACATGGAGTTTTACAACTCGCTAATGTACTTCGAAGTACAAGAGCCAGAAAAATGAGCATACGGATTATAGAGGTTTTTATAAGAATGCGTGAAATGCTTGCAACTCATAAAGATTTATTGTTGAAGTTTGAGCAGTTTGAAACAAAATTGGTAGACCATGACGATAAAATCATGTTGATTTTGGAATACATAAAGCAATTTGAAAAAGCCAAACAACAGGAATTAGAACAAAAGAACCGCCCCAAGATAGGCTTTAAAAAACCGAAAAAATAATACTCTGTTACCGAACGCACCGACTTTACGGGTTTAGCAATGGCAATGTAACTTCAACTAAATCTCAATCAGTGCTACAC
>DYOP01000188.1 GCA_020720425.1 Bdellovibrio sp.
TCATCAATAAATATTTAGAGTTTAAAGCAAAGGGAATTATTTAACAAAACGCTGAAAAAATCTTGGATTTGAAAAACCGATCAATATTTTTTATAATTTAATAACCCAAAAAATTGCATTTAATAGTTGAATCTACCTTTTTTTTATATCAATAGCATTAAATTAAACATTTTTCACTATTTTTGGTTTTTTATTATTAATAATTAATTCAAAAACAAAAAAATTATGGCATCAACATCAGAAACAGGTCACGCAAAAAATGCAGCAAACTTTCAAGATTTAATTGAATTCGTTACAGGCTATGGAGCAGCTTACAACCCCTCAAAAAACAGTTTAAAAATTCCACAGCTCATTTCACTAAAAGCGGCTGCCGATAGCAATTTAGCAGACGTTATTTCAAAAAATACTAATTTCAACAACAAAGTAAACGAACGCATAGTCGCTTTCAGCGGCTTAAAGTCATTTTCTACTCGTTTGATAAATGCTTTGCAAACTACCGATGCAACACCCGAAACTATCGGAAACGCTAAATCCTTTAACAGAAAAATGCAAGGCAAAAAAGCATCGTCAGCACAAACCCCAACCGACCCAAACGCTCCCGTACCTACTACAATTTCTTCAAGTCAGCAATCCTATGACCAATTAATCCAACATTTAGCAGGTTTAAAATCAGTTTTAGAAGCTGAACCAAGCTACACCCCAAACGAGTCAGATTTACAAGTACCAACAATCCAATCCAAAATTACCGACTTTACAACAAAAAATAATGCCGTTGCTACCGCATATACAAGTGTCAGCAATTCAAGAATTACAAGAAACGAAACATTATATGCTGCAAACACAGGATTAGTTAAAACCGCCAACGAGGTAAAAAAATACGTTAAGTCAGTTTTTGGAGCAAACAGTCCACAATTCGATCAAGTAAAAGGAATTGAATTTAAAAAACCGGGGAATTAATCCTCCCGCAAAAAGAAATAGAAAATTGTAAAAAACTTATTGCGAAAGCAATAAGTTTTTTACAATTTTAGACCTACCCTCACCGCCTTTAGAAATGGAGCACCCGCCTTTAGATTTAGAGCACCCGCCTTTAGATTTAGAGCACCCGCCTTTAGATTTAGAGCACCCGCCTTTAGATTTAGAGCACCTGCCTTTAGATTTAGAGCACC
>DYOP01000096.1 GCA_020720425.1 Bdellovibrio sp.
TTAGATGATACAGTTAGATGATACGAATCGAGTGCAACACGACTTTCGAGTATATGACAGTTCTTTTATGTTTTGGGGGGTAACAATGGACCGAAATTTAGCGTTAGAGTTTGTTAGGATTACTGAGGCGGCAGCGCTGGCCTGTTCTAAGTGGATGGGGCGTGGGCAAGAAAAGCAGGCCGATCAGGCCGCCGTCGATGCGATGCGAACGGCGTTTGATTCGGTTCGAATAAAGGGCGAGGTCGTAATTGGCGAAGGCGAGCGAGACCAGGCCCCTATGCTGTATATCGGAGAAAAAGTAGGTCAGCCTTTAGCTGTTGATGCTCCTGAGGTTGATATTGCTCTTGATCCACTTGAAGGGACTACGCTTTGTGCTACCGGCGGGGTAGGAGCTATATCAGTTATTGCCGTCGCACAGAAAGGTCATTTTTTAAATGCTCCTGATACTTATATGGATAAAATTGCCTGTGGGCCTTTGGCAAAAGGGGCCATTGATCTTGACCTAAGCCCTACAGAAAACATTAAAAATGTGGCTCTGAAGTTAGGAAAAAGTGTTTCTGAGGTTACCGTTGTTATTTTAGATCGGCCAAGACATACAACACTTATAAATGAAGTTAGGGAGCTAGGAGCGCGAATTCATTTAATTTCTGATGGAGATGTGTCGGCTTGTATCGCTGCTGGCTGGAGCGAATCGGGGATTGATATGTTACTCGGTATTGGCGGAGCCCCCGAGGGTGTTTTATCTGCTGCGGCACTCAGATGCTTAGGCGGTGATTTTCAGGGCCGGTTAAAATATCGAAACGATCAAGAGCGTCAAAGGGCTATTAGCATGGGCTTAAGTGATCCTGATAAAAAATTTAAAATTGAAGAGCTCGCAAAAGGTCCTGTTATGTTTTCTGCCACGGGTGTTACCGATGGACCTTTATTAAAAGGTGTTAAAACCTTGCCAAATCATAAAGCCATGACACAATCATTAGTCATGCGCTCTCAGACGGGTACGATTAGATGGATTCAGACTCAGCATGATTTTAATCAAAAAAGGTTACCGTAAATATGGCTGAGCTGATTTGTTTTTCTTGCCAATCAAAAATTCAAGTAACCGATAGGGTGAGCTTTAGAGATTCTTGCTTTCAGTGTCAGGCCGATGTTAGGGTTTGCAAAAACTGTACTCATTATGACGAAAAAGCTTATAACGAGTGTAAAGAGCCCATTGCAGACCGAGTTAAAGAAAAAGACCGCTCAACCCACTGCGAGTATTTTGTTCCCCATTTCGGCGAAAATAGACAAAACCTGGGCTCATCTTATAAGTCAAAACACGATTTAAGGGCGCAAGCCGAAGCTTTATTTTTAAACCTTAATAAAAAAGGAAATTAACGATGGCTGAAGTTACCAAGACTGAAATTTTTAATTGCAAACCCGAATTGTTTTATTCGATAGTAACCGATTATCAACATTATCCTGATTTTTTAAACGAAGTTAAAGCGATACGTATTGTTAAATCTGAAAAAAACAAAAAATTGGTTGAGTATACAGTATCTATGATTAAAACCTTTAAGTATCAGCTTTGGATGACAGAAACCCCTGAGTCAAAAATTTCTTGGTCCTTAGCCGGAGGGGATATATTTAAAACCTCCGAAGGCTCATGGGTGATCGAACCTGAGGGAAAAACAAAAACCAAGGCTACTTACTCGGTTCAGGTTACTTTTGGTCTTCTTGTTCCCTCCGCTATTTCTAAAACTTTAGTTAGTGTTAATTTGCCTACCATGATGGAAAGTTACCATAAACGAATTACTTTGCTTAAATCAAAATCTTAAGATTTTATAAAATTTATGGTAACATAATATTTTTTGGTTGATGCACTTATAAAGGAGTTTTTATGAATTCTCAAAAGGTTAATAATAAAAATTATACTAAACCCAGTGGTGATCAAAATAATGGTCAGGAGCAAAACCAAAATTTAAAACAAAATCAGGATCAAGAGCAGGACATTGATGCAAACGAGGAACAGGCTGATTTTAGATCAAAAGAAAATAAAGAAACAAAAGAAACGAGGCTGACTCAGGCTATAAAAAAAATTTTTACAGCGGGTGTATCTGGGGCTTTGTTATCTGAAGAAATGCTTAAGTCTTATTTGGCCGAAATTAAAATGCCTAAAGAACTAATGCAGGTTTTGTTACAAGGGGCGCAAAAGTCAAAATCAGAAATTTCAAATCGCGTAAGCCAAGAGCTTATTCAGATATTTTCGAACCTCGATTGGGCTAAAATTGGTTCAGATTTTTTAGAAAATCATAAAGTTACTATGAAAGTTGAAATTGATTTTAAAAAAAAGAATCAAGGCAAAAATGATGATGCCTTAGATTAAGATGTAAAGGAATTAACATGTCAGAAAAATCTAATAAAAGTTTCACAAAACAAAAAGCGGGTGGCTTTTCTAAAGCTATTAATATAGCTCTTTGGATATTTATAGGTCTTATTTTTATTCAAAAAGTTCCAACTTTAATTGATATGTTTAAAAAAGAAGGTAACCCTGCACCTCAAAGCCAAGTGACTGACTTAAAAACTAATCAAAATTTACCACTTCCTATGCGGACTCAAGATGGTTTAACTGTTTATCCACAGCTCATTGTTTTTTGGGCGACTTGGTGCGGACCCTGTAAAATTGAATTATCAAGGATTAACTCGTTAGTTAAATCGGGTCAAATCACTCCCGATTCGGTTATCGCAATTAGTTCAGGTGAAGACCCAAATCTTGTGCGCAATATGGTTACTAAAGAAGGTTACCAGTTTAAAGTAGCTCTTGATCCTGATGCATCGGCAGCTAAGGTATATAACGTAAAAGGCACGCCCACATTGATTTTAGTTGATAAACAGGGAAAGATTAACTGGATGACGATGGGGTTAAGTGCGACCTTAGAGATGAGAATTTTATCTTTTTTTGATTAAGTCATACGAGATTGAGTTTTGTTTGATTAAGTCTTATTTAATGACAGCTTTTTAACCTGTTTTAAAATGCAAACATAAATTTGTATTATATAGGCCTGTTGATTTTGGTTTTTCACACTTTTTTTTATTTTATTTAAAATTAGGTTTTCTCTATTTAAATCCTTAGACGATTGTTTAGAGGCCGCCTTTATTTTTTGAACCATAGTAACCTCTATAGATCTTTGTTTTAAAAGCTTAATAAGTTGTTTGTCGATAAGGTCAATATTTTTTCGGTAAATTTCAACTTTTGACGAGGTTAATTCTTTATTTTTATGTACGTATTTATTTACGTTCTTTTTTGATAAATTTACTGCTAACACGTCTGCACGTAATATATTTGAATTAAAGTTTGTAGAGGGGTTAGCTTTTTTTTTAATCATTAGAGCTTTCAGATTTTGAAGTTTGGCTTAAATCTGGGTTTTCAATTAGGCTAATGATAGCGTTTTCTGGTAGCACAGGTGTGTGCCGCAGTTTCATTTCAAAAAAGCCTGTTCCCCCGTGGGCTATATTAACTTCAATGCCGTCCTTATTTTTAAACGACTCAACGGTATCGGTAAAATGATCTCGGGGAGTAATGACCTCAACCGTTTGACCCACTTCAATGCGATTTCGAACTTCAAATAGGATTTTACCTTCATCAGATAATGTCGTGATTCCAGCAAATTTTTGGGTCATATGCCGAGCCACAGAGGTATCATAATTTTGGGCCGTATAATTGGGTTGCCCCATAAAAAAACCTTTATGGTAACCTCGATTGGCTACTTTTTCTAAATCGTTTATCCATGTTTGACTAAAAGGTTTGTTTTCCATCATTTCATCAATGGCGTGGCGATAGGCTCTAGCGACTTGGGCTACGTAGTGTACAGACTTGGTTCGGCCCTCAACTTTAAACGAACAAACCCCAGCCTCTTTAAGCTCTTTGAGGTGCTCGATTAAGCATAGATCTTTTGCATTCATAATATAGCTGCCATTTTCGTCTTCATCAATTTGATAAAATTCGCCTTTATTTCGAAGGTCTTCGATATAGTATTCTCCTGACTCAACAGATTTGGGGGTATGGTATGTGTTAAACTCATACCGGCATGAATTATCACAAACCCCCTGATTGGCATCTCGGTAACTCATGTAATGAGAAAGTAAACATCTTCCTGAAAAAGCAATGCAAATTGAACCATGCACAAAGGCTTCAAGTTCAATGTCGGGCACTTTTTGTTTAATTTCTTGAATCTCGGTAAGTCTTAATTCGCGAGATAAAATGATTCGCGTAATCCCTTGTTTTTGCCAAAATTTAACGCTTTCCCAGTTCATACAATTGGCTTGTACACTGAGGTGCATATCTAAATCGGGGGCTAATTCTTTGGTAACCATAATAAGGCCAGGATCAGATACAATTAAAGCATCAGGTTTTAATTTAATCCATTCAGCTAGGGCTTGTTTATAGGGTTTTAGTTTTAAATTTCGAGCAAATATATTTGCCGTGAGATAAACCTTTTTTTTAAGGCTGTGGGCGATTTGAATTCCTTTTTCAAGTTCCTCTAAATTAAATTCATTTTCGCGGGCTCTTAGCGAAAATAAGGGTGCTCCTAAATAAACAGCATCGGCGCCATAGTCAAAAGCAAATTTAAGCCTTTGAATGTCTCCTGCTGGCATAAGTAATTCGGGCGCTTGAGGGTGACTGATTTTTGATAAATTGGGTTGGGCTGGCATATAGCTTTATTCGCCAACAATATCAAGGCCAAGAGTCTCGGCAGCTGCTGAAACTCCGCCCAAATTTTCGACATCTGAAAAACCCATGTTTTTCATAATTCGCATGACTTGCCCCGATCTGTTACCGCTGCGGCAATAAACTTTATAGGTTTTAGTTTTATCAAGCTTAGATAATTCTGCGTTTAATTCGGTTGAGTAAAGATCAATATTTAAAGCGCCCTCAACATGTTCAAACGCAAATTCTTCGGGTGTTCGGTTGTCTATGAGGATATAATTTTTTGACATCACAGTCTCCTGAAAGTCTTTGTTTTTCAATTCTAAGAGTTCGTTTTTCATATCTGTCTTTTTACCGGCTAATACATACTCATGTGTATCTGTTTGTTTGTTCTAATATCATATTATCATTTTTATATTTAAAACAATTTTAAATAAGTATAACCTGAAGCCTGAAGCCTTGATATTTCAAGTAGCCCCGCTTCAATCATGTCTTTTGTTTCGACTTTATATAAATCGGTATATTTAATTTTTTTGGTTTTAAGTGTGTTATTGCAAATCAAGTATTGAACTCCCATGGCCCTTGATTTATCTAAAAACTGAGCCATCTCGGTATCAGAACTAGCCTTTAAAAATAAGTCCATAGCATCTCCATGAACAACTACTTTTATATCAGCTGTTTTAACGGCCGCAAATAGGTGGGTGTACATATTCATCAAGGCCTTGAGTGTTTTTGGTTGAACTTCTTTATTTAAATGAATCATAAGTTTAGAGTAAGGCTTATAATCAATAGTAGAAGTTGGTTTCCAGCCCGTATCAAAAGCATTTTCGGCCAATGCGCTAAGACTTAGGCTAAATAAAAAAACAAATGTAATTAGGCTCACCCCAGCCTTGGTAACTTTTATTAAGGGGTTTGTTTTAATTTGGTTTAAGCGGTTCATAGGTTTTAAGCTGTTCATTTGGGGAACTCCTTTTTAGATTAAGATTTTGTGTTACTTTAACTTTTTCTTTTTTTAATAGAGCTATATTTATGTGTTCAAATATACAGCGGTATTTTGCATCTTAATTTTGACTCTAATTTATCGGAATTTTAATAAGAGTTCATTGATTTTATTTTTAAACCCAGATCAAGGTCTAGATTGCTGCAATGACCCTTGGCTTAGCTCTAGCCACTTATGCCTTGGCCAACAACTTATGCGTAGTAAGGCCCTTAAAAAAAAT
>DYOP01000023.1:0-11196 GCA_020720425.1 Bdellovibrio sp.
GTTTTCGTAATTCGCAAGTTTCATAAGTTATGCTGCCCTCTGCCGATTTGCTAAGTTGACTCTGGGGCGTTAAAAAATTAAGTTTTTGAGTTCATTTGAATTTTTAAAAAAGACGTCCTTTGTTATGAAGGCAGTCGAAATAAACCCTTTTTGTTTAAGGAGACTTATGGATTTTTCGCAACTGTTACTTATACCTATTATTGCGGGTATCGTTGGGCTTATCTTGGCCTTGATTTTATATTTTAGGGTTAAAGCGCAACCAGACGGTAATGAAACCATGAATCGTATTGCCACCTATATTAGAGAAGGTGCTATGGCCTTTTTGGTTAGAGAGTATAAAGTGCTTTCTGTTTACGTTGTAATTGTTGGTTTAGCTTTGTTTTTAAGTTTAGGCGTCATGGCGGCTGTTAGCTTTGTTTTAGGAGCCCTTTTAAGCTTATTGGCAGGTTTTTTTGGAATGAAAGCCGCAACCTATGCAAACGTTCGAACGGCTCAAGCGGCCTCATCTAAAATTAAGTCAAAAGCCCTTTTGGTTGCTCTTGATGGCGGGGCTGTCATGGGTTTTTCAGTAGCAGGTTTGGGGCTATTAGGACTTGGAGTTTTGTACTTTATTTATAGCCAAAGTCCAGAGCTTCCGACGGTATTGCATTCATTTGCTGTTGGGGCTTCATCTATTGCTCTTTTTGCTCGAATTGGCGGGGGTATTTATACCAAAGCAGCTGATGTAGGCGCTGATATCGCAGGCAAAGTCATTGAGGGGATCCCCGAAGATGATCCTCGTAACCCCGGTGTTATTGCTGATAATGTGGGCGATAATGTGGGCGATGTTGCCGGCATGGGAGCCGATATTTATGAATCAATGGTAGCAGCTATAGTTTCGGCCATGGCAATTGGACTAACCACTCATTTGGATCAAATTAAAAACCTAGTCACCGATATGAGTGCGGGCGAAGAAAACTTAAGATGGTTTGCCGTGGCCCTGCCACTTATCTTATCAGCATTGGGTTTATTTATTTCTGTTGTTGTTGTGCTTTTAGCTAGAATGCTAAAAAACAGCTCTCCGGCTCAAGTGCTGCGAAACTCTTTAATGTTACCTCCTGTCATGTTGACACTTGTAGCTTACCTTGTTTTGCCACTTTTTGGAATATCTCAAAATGTTACCATTGCTTTGGCCAGCGGCGCTTTTGGCGGAGCTTTAATTGGTCTTGTTACCGAATATTATACCGCAATGAAGCCCATTCGCCAGGTGGCAGAAGCTAATTTAACTGGGGCCGCAACGGGTATTATTCGGGGCTTAGCTGTGGGTATGGAGTCTGTGGCGTTACCCATGTTTATTGTGGTGATAGCGGCTTATTTTGCTGACCAAGCTTTAGGGCTTTATGGTATAGCACTTTCAGCAGTTGGTATGCTTGCCGGTACTGCAGTTGTTATGACGGTTGATGCTTATGGACCAATTGCCGATAATGCAGGCGGGATTTCTGAAATGTCAGGATTAGGGAGCGATGTGAGAGCCATTACTGACGAGCTTGATGCTGTGGGTAACACGACGGCCGCTATTGGAAAAGGTTTTGCCATAGGATCGGCAATTTTAACAGTGGTTGCCCTATTTTCTGCATTTAATATGGAAGTCAATCATGCCAGGCTTAATGCGGGAGTTGCCGCTCTATCTTTAGATTTAGCCTCAAGCCGCGTGTTAATTGGTATTTTAATCGGGTCAGTATTGCCCTTTTTAGTGAGTGCCGCAACGATGATGGCTGTGGGGCGAGCGGCCCAAAAAATTGTTACCGAAATTGCCAGACAATTTAAAGAAATTCCTGGTCTTTTACAGGGTAAATCTGAGCCTGAGCCTGCAAAAATTGTTGATATTGCAACCCAAGCCGCCCTTGTTGAAATGATACTTCCCGGTTTAATTGCAGTTCTTTCTCCTGTGATTATTGGGTTTACCCTAGGGCCTGCGGCTTTAGCTGGGACTTTAGCAGGAGCCATGGCCGTAGGAGCCACTATGGCCTTATTTATGGCCAATGCCGGTGGCGCTTGGGATAATGCCAAAAAATTTATTGAAAAAGGCGGACTTGTTGGTCACAAAAAAGGTTCAGAAGTGCATAAAGCAGCCGTTGTTGGTGACACTGTGGGTGATCCTTTTAAAGATACCTCAGGGCCAGGAGTGGCTATTTTGATTAAAGTTATGTCAGTTGTTTCGTTACTTTTAGCTCAGCTTATTGCTTTAATTGGTTAAATAATTAAAAAACCAAAATAGGTGTTGCAAAAAAGGTAGAACTATTGATATTTTCTTGGACCAGTAAACTGGCAATGGCTAAAAAGTGGCTTTTTGGGTAAAGAGCCCGCCGTGTCGGAAAGGGGAACTAATGGCTAAAAAAATGAAAACCCATTCGGGTGCTAAAAAGCGCTTTAAAGTGCTTAAAAGCGGAAAAGTAAAAAGAGGCCAAGTTGGTATGCGCCACTTGATGTCTCATAAAAGTTCAAAAAGAAAGCGGCATTTAGGAGATCATCTTATGGCTGATTCTGCTAATTTGTTACAACTAAAACGTCTGTTGGTTTTCTAAGGAGCTATAAATGAGAGTTAAAGGTGGATTTACAAATCGTCGTCGACATAAAAAAGTTTTAAAAAGAGCTAGCGGCTTTTATTCATCCAATAGTCGCGCTTACACTCATGCGGTAGAAATGGTTGATAGAGCTTTAGCCTATTCTTATCGCGATCGACGTGTTAAAAAACGAGAGATCAGAGCCCTTTGGAATCAAAGGATCAATGCAGCGGCTAGAATAAATGGAACAACTTATAGTCGTCTAATTGGTGGATTGGCTCAGGCAGGTATCGAGCTAGATCGTAAAAGCTTAGCTTTACTAGCTATTACAGATGCCGCTGCTTTTGCAGCTATCTGCAAACATGCTATCCCTGCTCACGGGGAAGGTTTGGCAAAACAGGCCTAGTTTTTATTTATTAGGCTACTTATATCTAAGTACGCTCTTTATTTTAATCGTAATTAGATATAAAAGAAGTCTTTTTATGTTTATCTAAATAAAAAAGCCCTCCACAAGAGGGCTTTTTGTTTGAATTCTTGATTTAAATCGATTTAGAGGTAGGGTGGTAAAATTAAAATTAAACTTCTATCTCCGGAGTAGGCATGTCGGAGTCTATTAAAAATTTTGAAATGCGTAAGCTTGATCATTTGAGCTTTTCTAAGAGTCCAGAGACTCAAGCTTTGGGCTTTTCTGGTTTAGATCGCATAAAACTCATTCATGAAGCGTTACCTGATTTTAACTTGTCAGAAATTGACACTCAGGTTGATCTATTTCAGACCTCATTTAAAGTGCCTTTGTTTATTTCTTCGATGACGGCCGGTCACAGCCAAGGAGAGAGTATAAATTTAACTCTGGCTCAGGCCGCTCATGATCGCGGTTGGCTTATGGGTGTTGGCTCTCAGCGCCGCGAACTTTTTGATAAAAATGCAAAAAACGAATGGGTAACATTAAGATCAAAGCTCCCAGGGGCCAAACTTGTTGGTAACATTGGAATAGGGCAACTTATAAAATCAAAGCCTGAGACTATTGTTGAGCTTGTAGAAAGCTTGCAGGCTTTGGCTTTATTTGTTCATTTAAACCCACTTCAAGAGGCCTTACAAATTGATGGAGACACTCAATTTAAAAATGCACTTTTGCAGCTTCAAGCTATTGTTAAGGTGTTACCCTGTCCTGTTATCATAAAAGAAGTGGGCTGCGGAATTTCTGCAAAAACAGCCTTAAGGCTTAAAAGTATTGGGGTTGAATTTATTGATGTGGCCGGTCTTGGTGGCACCCATTGGGGGCGAGTTGAGGGCTTAAGGGCGCGCAAAAAAAATCATATTAATTTTGAAGTCAGTCAAAGCTTTTGGGACTGGGGTATTTCAACCGTTGATAGCTTAGAGCAAGTTAAAAAAGTATGGTATCCCAAAAAAGTTTGGGCATCAGGTGGTGTTCGCTCAGGGGTTGATGCCGCAAAACTTTTAGCATTAGGTGCAGGGATGGTGGGCTTAGCACAACCTCTACTTGTGGCCGCTGAAAAGGGCGGGTTACCAGATGTTTTATCTAAAATGGAGCAAATCGAAATCGAGTTAAAAATAGCCATGTTTTGCTCAGGTCTTAAATCCCTTTCAGATTTTGACAATCAAGGAGTTATAGAATGGATCAAGTCCTAGGTAACAATATTTGGGATGGATTTTCTAAACTGGCTTACGAGGCAAGGCTTGCCAGATTAAAAGATTTAGGGTTTCTTGAGACCGAAGACCTTATCTATCTTAAGCAAGGCGGGCTTACTGACGCAGGTCTGGCCGAAAAGTTTGTTGAAAATGTTTTAGGTTACTTTCAGCTTCCGTTTGGCGTGGCTACAAATTTTGTTATTGATGGGCAAGAATTAGTAATACCCATGGCCGTCGAAGAAACTTCGATTATTGCAGCCGCCAGTAAAACCGCTAAATGGATTAAAGATTCTGGACGTATTACAACTCAAGTTGTTGGCGAAATTATTATTGGTCAAATTCAAATTGCTAAAGTTAAAAATTTTAGCGCCTTACATGATAAAATTCAAACCCTCTCGGCTCAATGGATTAACTTAGCTAACCAAGAAGTGGCAGCCAGTATGGTTAGGCGTGGCGGAGGTGTTACCCACCTTGAGCTTCGCTCAGTGACTCGTCCTGATGGGGGACTTATGGCTGTGATTCATGTGCATATGAATGTTAAAGATGCTATGGGCGCCAATATTATGAACCAAGTATGTGAGTTTTTAAAAGGCCCTATTGAGCAGGCCACACAAGAGCAAGTCAGTATGTGCATTTTATCTAATCTTGTTGATACAAAATTAACTCAGGCCCAAATTATTATCGAAAAAATTGAACCCGATTTGGCTGAAAAAATTGAAGAAGCTTCTATTTTTGCCGAAAGTGACCCGTATCGAGCGGCCACTCATAATAAAGGTGTTATGAATGGCATTGATCCAATTATTGTTGCAACGGGTAACGATTGGAGGGCGGTTGAGGCGGGCGTTCATGCTTATGCCTCAAGGGGTGGGTCTTATAAGGCAGTTACTCAGTGGCGAAAACAAGGAGCTAGGGCTTTGGTAGGCCAATTTGAAGCCCCTGTTATTGTGGGGGTTGTAGGAGGCGTGACTCAACTTCACCCCACCGCAAAGCTAAGTTTAAAGCTACTTAAAAATCCGTCATCATCAAGACTTTCTGCAATTATGGCAGCCGTTGGGCTTGTTCAAAATTTGGGAGCCCTTAGGGCCCTAACAACAGTAGGTATTATTGAGGGGCATATGAGGCTTCATATAAAAAACCTTTCTTTAGGCGCAGGAGCTAGTGATAATGAGTTACCCTTTGTTGCAAAAAAATTAGAAGAAATTTTAAAGCTTAAAAAACGAATTTCCCTTTCTCATGCCATTGATGTTTTAAACGAGTTAAGGGGAGTCTCGTCTTAACTTCCTATGAGTTTTATGATTCCATCAAAAACTTTTATTGCCGGTGAGTATTTAGCCCTAAAGGGAGGACTAGCATTTATGGTTGCCACTCGGCCTGGCTTTATTATCTTAGTCAATGGGCCGTCAGATAAAAATTTTAATCGATCATCAAATGAGCCGATATTTCAAAATAATGAGTTTCAAAAAGTTCAAATTCACCCTCAAAGCCCAGCGGGTCGTTACTTGCAAAATTTAAATTATAATATTGAGCAAATGTTTTTTTATATTCAAAAACCAGGGGGCATTGTCGGGGGCTTAGGGCAAAGTTCTGCTGAACTGATAAGCGCTTATATGTGGGTTAATCAATTGTCTGAGGTTTATGAGATTAACCCTTGGGAAATTCAAAAAATATTTTTATCATTAAATTTGCCAGGAAGTGGTTATGATTTAATTTCACAGGTAACAGGTCAGTTAATTTTTCTTAAAAAAAACTCACTCCTTTTGCAAAAAATAAAATGGCCTTTTACTCAGATGGGCTTTGTTATTTTAGCTACCGGAGTAAAAATAAACACCCATGAAGCCTTATTTGATTTAGATAAAAGCACTTTTGATTTTATAAAAGCTCAAGATATAATGAATGATTTAAAACAGAGTGTTGAAAATGCAAATGAGATCTTGTTTATTAAAGCGATAAATAGCTATCGAGAGCTTTTGTTTTTAAGTCACCTTGAACACTCTTATACAACAGGGCTTTTAGAAGAGCTTAAAACCTTTTCTGAGGTTTTATCGGCTAAAGGCTGCGGGGCTCAGGGGGCTGATATGGTAATTATTTTTTACAGCCAAGATAATTTTTTATTTTTAGAAGAGTTTATTAAAAAAAATAATTTAACTGTTGTTGGTTCTAATAATAATATTTGGAGTGCGAATCGTGACTAACTTGTTTAACGTAAAATTTACCAATAGTAATAGTAGCTACAATAGGAGTATTAGGATTAACATTGGTAGTAGGGGTAATGACGGTAGCAACGGCAGCGCTTGCAACAGTAACAGTGAATGCAGCGGAGGTCGCCTTGCCAGTAGAAGCAGAGTAGTAGAGGCACGAGTCGTCTTGCAAGGGGCATTGTCAGTTAAAAGAATAAAATTTTTAATTTTAAATAGCTTTGTCTAAAAATATGTAAAGAGGCCGTTATGGATTTAGAAATGTTAATTGATAGTTCAGAGATTTTAAAAGACCCTGATTTTTCGGGATATATTAATTGGAAATATCAAGCGGGCCCAATGATAAATCAAGGGCTTATGGTTGAAATGCCGAGTAACATTGCCCTTATTAAATATATGGGCAAAACTTTAAATGGTTTAAAAAACACGCCCACGAATTCGTCTTTATCGGTAACCCTACCATTTCTTAAAACAAAGCTTATTATCGAGCCCGCTGACCATTTATCTGTTGACCAAATCGAGGGGTTAACTTGGTTTAACAGTCGAGGTGAAACATATGACCAAGTAGCAAATGAAAGCTATTCACTTTTTTTAAGTAAAAAGGGCGAAAAAAGATTTTTAGACTTTTTTTTGCATTTAAAAAATGTGTTAAATCTTAAAAAAAATTACCGTCTATACTCGGGAAACAACTTTCCAAGTGACTGTGGGATAGCCAGCTCAAGCTCAAGTTTTGCGGCCTTAACCTTGGCGGCCTACGCTTTAAGCCTTGTTGAAAATAAAAGTTTGCCACAACCGATTAGCTCATTAGCAGACTTGGCAAGCTTATCCAGACAGGGTTCAGGCTCTTCTTGCCGATCATTTTTTAAAGTGGGTTCGTTATGGAGCGCTCAAGGAGTCTTAGGATTTTCTTTTTCTGAGGTCTTTAAAAATATGTCTCACGAAGTTTGGGTAGTCGAGGATTCAATAAAAAGTATATCCTCTAGTCAAGCTCATCAAAATGTGGTCACTTCGCTTTTATTTGAATCAAGGCATGACAGGGCTGAAGCCAGATTGAAGCAGCTTATAGTGGCCGATCAAAAAGGCGACTATAAAATGGCTTTTGAACTGATGTGGTCAGAGTTTTGGGATATGCATGCTTTGTTTGAAACAAGTTACCCAAGTTTTGGATACATAAGCCAAGGCACGATGGCTTTGCTCTATTTAGTTCGCTCTTTTTGGAATCAATACGAGGTGGGGCCTTTAGTTACCATGGATGCGGGCCCTAATGTCCACTTGTTTTGGCCCAATCAGCAGCAAGTTCAAAAATTACTTTTTGCGACCCAAGCTCATGCTCTGGGTTACCGAGTCTATAACGGAGGTCAGCTTTAGTATGATTGAAATTAAACCCATCCAAGCAACAGGTAAGTGGATACTAGCAGGTGAGCATGCTGTGTTAAGAGGGGGACGAGCTCTTGTGTTTCCTTTGCAGCAAAGAAAAATGATGTTATCAGGTTATATATCTAAACCCTCAGTTGACGGATTAAAAATAACAACGGAAGGTCATTTTCAATCTGAGATTGAGGCTCTATTAAGGGGGGTTATAGCCCAGGCCTTTAATAAGTTAGGACTCGAAAATAATAATTTTGCTGGGCATCTTCATCTTGCGAATGAACTTTTTTTTGGTGTCGGCCTTGGTGCCAGTGGTAGTTTGTGTGTTACCGTTACCCAGTTGTTTGCCCAGTTAGGTTATTTAGATGCTACTAATGAAGTTTTATTGTTTAACTTTGCCCGCGAGCTTGAAAATTTATTTCATGGAGAATCGAGCGGTGTTGATGTGGCCGTCATTTTAAAACAAAAACCTATTTCATTTTCTAAAGCCCGAGGGGCCCAGGAGCTTTTTTTAAACCCCTCTTTTGCTTTAACATTAAGTTATACAGGCAAAAATGGTGTTACCCGTGAATGTATTGATGTGGTTAAGCATCTTTGGAAAAGATCACCCGATGAAGGTTTAAAAATTGACCAGCTTATGCAAAAATCAGTTGATTTATGCCAGCAGGGTTTGGTTGAAAATCAAATTGATATGCTTAAAGATGGTATTGATTTAGCCTATCAGGCGTTTAGTGACTGGGGTTTGGTTGATCCCTTAAGTTTAGAGCATAGACAAACCCTTTTAAATCAGGGCGCGCTATCTGTTAAGCCCACAGGAAGCGGATTAGGTGGATATATGCTAGCCCTTTGGCCTAACGATAGACAAATTTCAATGTTAAATAAAGACATGATCTTAATTAGTTGATTAATTAGTAGTTAGTTAGCATATTTTTTTGTTACTAGGTTGTTTAACAAATATTATAATTGGTAAAATCAGATTAGTTATAACGAGGCGAAATGTTATTTCAAAAAACAATAAAAAATCAAATCGAAGTCGAAGGGATTGGTCTGCACTCAGGTCAAAAAGCGAAGCTTCGATTTAAGCCCGCTATGCCTAATACCGGTATTGTTTTTGTAAGAACAGACCTTCTGGGAAGTCCTTTTATTAAAGTGAGTTCTAATAAGGTTGTTGATACAAAACTGGCCACAACTTTGGGTTCGGATCGTTTTAAAGTTTCTACGGTAGAGCATTGTTTATGCGCCATGAGTGCGCTCAGAATTGATAATCTTATTATTGAGCTTGAGGGCGAAGAAATTCCGATTATTGATGGATCATCAAAACATTTTTTATTGGCTTTGCAAAAAGTAGGACTGATCGAGCAAGATTGGGCCCGTAAATATTGGGTTTTGCAAGATGCCATACGGGTTGAGCAGGGTGATAAATGGGCTGAAGTAACCCCCTATCATGGTTTGCGAGTCAGTGTGTCGGTCGAGTTTGATCATCCTAAAATTAAATCACAGTCACTTGATTTAGACATTAACGAGTCTGTTTTTGCATCAGAAATTGCGGGAGCCAGAACCTTTGGTTTTATGTCAGATGTTGAACGTTTGCAAAAATTGGGTTTAGCTAAAGGCGGAAGTCTATCTAATGCAATTGTTCTAGATGATGAAAAAATCTTAAACCCCGAGGGCTTAAGATGGCCAGACGAATTTGTAAGGCATAAGTTACTTGATGCCTTAGGGGATTTAAGCCTTTTAGGATTTCCGCTGATGGGCCATTTAAAACTTCACAAGGCAGGCCATGAGCTTATGCATCGCTTAGTAGAAAAAATTATCCAAGAGTCAAAAAGCTCTCGCCTTATGGAAATGTCATTTGATTTATCCAATTAGTTATCATCTCACTCATATCTTACACATATCTTACCGTATTACGGTTGCCACTTATACCAATTAGAACTATTTTGAGTGCCCTTTTTTCCCTTATGACACAGAGCTGGAGGCAATTACGCGGCTTTAAGGACAAATCAATATGAAAGAAGTCTAATGATGCAGCTAAGCAAAAAGCCAACTTCCTTATTTTACTTTTTTAAGTGGATAAGCTCTAATCGTTTTGGTTACGAATAAAATGAAGGAGAATCATATGTTAATTGGTGTTCCAAAAGAAATTAAAATTAGTGAAAACAGAGTGGGTATGACCGAAGCTGGAGTTAAACAACTTGTTACCGAAGGGCATCAAGTTATTGTTGAGGCCGATGCAGGACTTGGTTCAGGGATTACTAACGAAGCTTATCAAAAAGCGGGAGCTAAAATTATTGCTTCAAAAACTGAAATTTATCATAAGGCGCAGATGATTGTTAAAGTTAAAGAGCCTTTGCCTGATGAATACGAGCTTTTGCAATCACAGCAAATTCTTTACACTTATCTGCATTTGGCTGCTGAGCCAAAGTTAACAAAAGTACTATGCGAGAAAAAGGTTAAAGCCGTGGCCTACGAGACGATTCAAAAACCTGATGGTTCGCTACCGCTTTTAACTCCCATGTCAGAAGTGGCGGGACGTATGGCTACCCAGATTGGGGCTTATTACTTACAAAAAGATCATGGAGGAAAAGGGATTTTAATGGGTGGTGTTACCGGTGTTCGTCCCGGAAAGGTGACGATCATTGGGGGCGGCGTTGTTGGTACAAACGCAGCTAAAATGGCTGTAGGATTAGGCGCCCAGGTCACAATTTTAGATGTAAATACCTCTCGCCTTGAGTATTTAGATGATATTTTTGGTGGAAGAATTACAACTCTTTATTCGAATGCACTAAATATTGAGCAATCGGTCACTCAATCTGACTTAGTCATTGGCGCCGTTTTGATTACGGGCCGAAAAGCTCCAACACTAGTGACCCACCAAATGATAACGGCTATGCAAGCGGGATCAGTTGTGGTTGACGTTGCTGTTGATCAAGGGGGCTGTATCGAAACTTGTAAGCCAACATCTCATACTCACCCAACTTATGAGGTAGATGGAGTTATTCACTATTGTGTGCCCAATATGCCAGGTGTGGTATCAAGAACTTCTACTTATGCTTTAACTAATGTTACCCTTAAATATGCTTCTATGATTGCTCAAATGGGATTAGAAGAGGCTTTGGCTTTTGATAACTCATTAAAACAAGGTTTAAATGTTTATGGTGGCTCTGTATGTTATGAGCCCGTTGCAAAAGATTTAGGTTTAGATTACGTAGCCTATAAACTTTAATCCTAAGAGTTTTTATACTGACTTGTAAATAATGAGCGCAGCCCAAATAGGCTGCGCTTTTATTTGTAAGATGAATAAGAAGCAAATAAAGGATTTGCGTGAAAACACTCTTAAGGTAGGTAGGCCAGCCTCCTCGGAGTGATCTGTGCAAAACTTTATTCAGCATCAACTAAGATAGTTTTTTTAAATTTGTTATTTTTTGAATTTGCTATTG
>DYOP01000023.1:11296-13467 GCA_020720425.1 Bdellovibrio sp.
TCAGCATCAACTAAGATAGTTTTTTTAAATTTGTTATTTTTTGAATTTGCTATTGTGTATGTTTGCTATTTTTTGAATGGCTATCAGTTTTATATTGCGATTTATTTTGAGAAGGGTTTTTTAAAATGGGGTCTTTAGTAAAATAAGTCGAGCTCATTAAAATGAGTGTAAAAACAAAAATTGCATTAGGGTTTTTTTTGTTATCTAAAGTTTTTTGGAGAGGCATTTTTTGTTTATGATAAACACTCAGCCCATGAAATATTGTCATGGTAACAATCGTGTATAATGCGGGATTAAGCCAAATAAATGATTTGCTAAAAAAGGCGATGGGTGACATTTGAGCAAGTTCAGTTGTGATTAAAAATAAAAATTTTAGAATGGGTTCAAATAGATTTTGAATAAATTTAAATAATTTTAAAATTAAAATATGAAGGTGTAACGTAGATGGCGTTAGCTTTAATAAAAGAGCGAGTACTAAATAGGTTATTCCACTGGTGCTTAAGCTAAAAAGTAAAAAAGGAGCTAGCATAAGCCCTAAAAGGCTGACCCATAAAGACTGAGCCGATAGCTTTGAAATAAGAGGCAGCATTAAAAAAAATATAATAGCTTGAATTTTAAATTGAGAACTTATGTTTTTTGTAAGACCGATAGCAAGCCTTGCCACGGTTGAAAGGCTTAATGATAATGAGCTAATCCACTGAGGATGGGTAACTAGGGTTAAAACCCAGGACGAAAAAATGTGAGTGTTCGAATTTTTATTGGGAGTTACTAGTTTTAAAGTGGATTCAAAAAAGGCTCTAACCAAGGGGGGATTCCAACCGCCCATAAGGGCGTAGCCCAATATAAAAAAAAATTGAAACCATCTGGCTTTTTGAGTTTTTAAAAAGGGTTCTATTATTTTTTGAATAAAACTAAGGTGAGCCCCAGAAACAACAATTAAATGATAAAGTCCCGCCCTTATCCAAAGGTCTTTTTCAGCCCCTTGGGGAAACTCTTTACCGCAAATTAAAGCATTATAAGAGTTTTCAAAAGGTAAGTCCTTAAAAGGAACAAGGCAAAGCGATTGAATGGGCAAAGATATTAATTTAATTTGAGGTAAAACTTCAAGAAATTGATTTAAAAAAATGTAAGAAGTAATAGCAAACAAAATAAACATAATTAGGTATTGCCAGAGGCTTAAACCCTAGGGGCAGTGGTTGCATGGAAATACCAAAGGGTCTAGTTCTGAATTCGGATATTTAAATAATTAAGAAAGTGAAATTTGAAAAAATTAAAACAATGTAAAAAGCAAAAAAAGCAATAATTACATAATGTTAGGTGGTGTTTAAAAACTAAGCATTCCAATTTGAGCCGCTAAAATAGGGGTTTGTACTGGCCAAAAGTTTGAGCTATCCACACCTTTTGTGGATAAACCTTAAAACTCGACTTGAAGTCTGATTTAGGCAAATGACACAATAGGTATATCAAGGAGACATCAAGAGTGTTGTTTAAAATTAAATCACTATTATTTCTGGTAACTGTCTTTTTATTAAGTCCTTATTTAAATGGTTCAGATCAAGAAATTCAAACGGTGAAAGAAGAAAAACTTTTTAAAGTCTATCAACTTTATTCAAGTGAGCCCACGCCTGATGAGCTGTGGGATAAGGTTTTAAGCGGTTTGGCTGAGAAATCCTATCAAGTACAAAAAGGAGATACACTTTGGGGCATATCTCAAATGCTTTTTGGCGATCCCTATTTTTGGCCAAAGCTTTGGTCTTTAAATCACGATATTATTTTTAATCCTCATTTTATTTATCCAGATAATAAATTATTATTTGATCTTGGTTCGGAGCAAAGACCCCCGAGTGTGACTATCTTAACCGATGAAGCAGAAGGTAGTGTTACCGCGCCTTCATTAACTCAAGGAGAAGGAGAACCAGCCCCTAGCGCAGAAGCGGCGGCGGCAGCACCAGAGGCAGCACCAGAGGCAGCACCAGGGGAAGCTGTTAACAGTCAAGCCGCTGGCGAACATGAGGTCACTCCGTTGCAGGCTCAGTCAGAGAGTGCTCCCGAGGCCCAGGCCGAGGCGCCAGTAGATGCAGCACCTGTAGATAAGGCTCCACCAGAAGTTGTTAAGCCCAAAACCGTTTTACAAAATTATATGGCTAAAAATTACCCCCCTCTTTTAAGTG
>DYOP01000023.1:13567-28612 GCA_020720425.1 Bdellovibrio sp.
CCCAAAACCGTTTTACAAAATTATATGGCTAAAAATTACCCCCCTCTTTTAAGTGTTGAGTTACCCACGGTGGGCTTGCCTCAAATTCCTGAGCCAAAAATAATTTCACAAAAGGGGGTATTGCCTCAAAGTTTTCCTTCTTGGGTTGCTAAAGATACAGATCGCGAACCTCCTGTTATTGATTTTAAATCGATTCAGCGTGCACCCACAGAGCAAACCTGGTTAATGCCTTGTTGGGTCAGTGATACCGAAAAACCTGTGCTTGCTGAGGTCAGCTCAATGGAAGGCGGGGATATTACGGCTCACGAAAATCAATGGATTTTTGTAAGTGCTGAGCCTCAAAATATTGAGATTGGTCAGAAATATTTAATCGTTAAAAAGTATGAGCAAATTAAGCCCGGCGTTTGGATTTACAGCATCGAGGGAGAAGCCCAAATGGGGGCCGTTGTATCACCGAGTAACCAAAGCTCAGCTGACAGTAAAAAAGCGACCTACAGGGCTATGGTAACAAGGGCCTGGTCTGTAATCACCAAAGACTCTGAGTTGATTAGTTCAGAAGATTATACTTTTAATCAGCAATCTGATTTAGAAAATTTAAACCCCGTTGCAGGAGCCTCAATTGTGGGGGGAAGTTGTCATAACAAAAGACGCATTTTTGGAGAAGGTGAATTTATATTTATTAAAACTCAGCAGCAGGGGCAGATGAATGTAGGTGATAAGGTTCCGATATACCGAGACGAGTTAGGTCGTAACGATAAAACCACGGCTCATAATCATACCCGCCTTGTTGGAGCCGCTCAGGTTGTTAAAACCTCTGGGGGATGGGCGACTGCTTTTGTTTTAAAATCAGAAGAGCCTATTGAGGTCGGAGATAGGACATCAGCTCAGAGCAATTTAGAGTAAACAGGGTTACTAAGCATTTTGATATTGCTACTCTGTTAACTTTATATGACATCAAATTTTTATTATGCGTATTTACTTTTGGCTTTTTATAGCCGCGAAAAAATTTCTATTTCAAAACATGCATGGGAGCGCACAAAGGCTGTTTTAGGTGAGGGCATTATGCCTCATCAAGGTGAGTTTTATGCCCGATTACCTGAGTGGGTTGGCTTTTCTGCCTATAGTCAGTCACAGTGGCAAAAACAATATGATGAACTTAAAAGGTGGCAAGAGCGGGGGATCTCTTATATAACCCAATTTGATACGCCATTTTTTAGTCCATTGCAGTTTTTAAGCGATCCCCCACGGGCCTTATCCTATATGGGTAACATTGATAAAAATTTATTTAATTTAGGTCTTGGGGTTGTCGGAAGCCGTGAAGCCCAGCCTCAGATGATGGCCTGGTTAGATACTCAATTAAGTCAGATTTTAAAAGACACTCCTTTGGTAACAGTTAGCGGGGGAGCCAGAGGGGTTGATCAGCAAGCTCATTTAGTTTCGATACGAATGCAAAGGCCCACCTTAGTGCTTTTGCCGTCGGGGTTACTTAACTTATATCCTAAAAATCTAGAATCTTGGCAGATGCCCTTATTTGAAACAGGCGGAGCTTTTTTGAGCGAGTATCACCCATTAACACCCATGAAAAAGTGGCATTTTTCAATGAGAAATCGAATTATAGTTGGGCTAAGTCGAGTTGTTTGGGTTCCGCAAAGCCGTATAAAATCGGGCAGTTGGATGACGGCTCAATTAGCTGCTCAAGAGGGGCGAAATCTTGTTGTTGCGCCAGCTTCTCCATGGGATGAAGCATTTTCGGGTAACACTTTACTTATCGAGCAAGGGGCTGATTTGTATTTTTCGACCGATAGCATCTTAAATTATTACGCACCATTTAAACTAGATCTAGAGGGGGCGCTTCAACCTTCTGTCTGCCCCCAGTGATTTTAAATAGAAAAAATCACAAATCTTAAATTTACTTAAATTAGTGTTGTTTTTAATAAAAAAGTAAGAAACACTTAATCTTGGGAGGGGCGATGTCGGTCAAGGATGACCCGGGGTCGAAAGGAATGGCGCATCGCTCTGTTATTAGGTTTATAAATTCAAAGTTAAAATCAAGAAATAAGAAATAAGAAATACTAATCCATTAATTTTTCAAATCAAGAATTAAGAATTAAGAAATACTAATCCATTAATTTTTTAAAACGAAATCCAGCATAAGATAAATAAATCAAATTAGGTGTCCACATAGCTAAGGGTGCTGGCAATAGCCCGTCTTTACTGATTGTTTCGAGCGTTACTAAAATAATCCAATACGATAAAACAATACCGAGGCTTATTATAAAGCCCCCCGTTTTGACCCTTCGATTAGGCGAAAAGCTGATTGTAAAACCTAAAATTGATAAAATAAAACAAGTTCCTCCTAAGGCCCATCGTTTGTAAAATTCTGTTTGATAAAGAAAAGCTTGATCCTGGTTTTTATGAGACTCTGAAATTTTATTTTTTAGATCGTAATAAGTCCAAGAGTTAGGGCTTTTTTCGATCTCTTCTTTAACTTTTTGAGAATCAGTTAATTTAACTTCAAAATTTTTAAAGTGAATTTTTGTATGTCTTTGCTCTTGCCTATGAATATCTCCATTATCAAGAGATAACCAAAGTGAAGTTTTTAAAGGATCCTCTGTCGTATAAACTTTACCACTTTGGGCCATAACAGTTAGGGGGGGGGCATCAAGTTGCTCTTCAAAAATAAAAATATTTCCGAGTTCTCCGGTTTTTGTGTCTGATTTTTTAGCAAAAATGACGAGATTGTAAAAAGACTCGGTAAAAGCATTTTCTTTAATGGCGCTTGTTATTTTGCTTTGACTTAGGTTTTGCATAATAAGCTCAAACTGCCTGTTACCATTGGGAGCTAAGTCAAATGAGGCATAGAGCGAAAACAAACTGACCATAAACGATAAAACAATAACAGGTAGAGATAGTTGAAGAGGAGAAAGACCTAAAGAGATAAAGCTCACTGACTCGGAATCGCTAGAAAATCTTGAGGTCGCTAATACGACTGCAAATAACGAAGCCATTGGTAAAAGGGCGGGTAAAAAACTAATGCTCATCGAGTATAGAATTTCAAAAATGGTTTTAAACTCAACCCCATGAATTAAAAAAAACTCCATAAGTCTAAGTATCTGAAACATAAGCAATATAAAAACAAAAGCAATCAACCCTAAAATAAATCCGGGTGCCATTTCGAGGCTATAGTACTTAAATAATCGAGAATTCATTTTTTAATAGTATTTTTTTTTTCATTCAAGGTAAACTGGTTTTGTGACAAAGCATGTTCTTTTAGTCTTTGATGATTTTTTAGAAAGTCAAAATTGGCAGAGCTTATTTGAAAAAAGCGGTTGCCGAGTTGAAAGCATTCGAAATGATGCAAGCCTTGCACCAACCATGTTGGCGTTTAAGCCGGATATTATTTTTATTCTCTCTTTAGGTCTATATGTTACTCCCACAAAGGCTGTTGATAAAATAAGGGCGCAGAGTTGGTTTCAAGGTAAAGTGATAATTCTTGAAAGTGATAAAAGGCCACTTAGCTCGGCAGAAATTGCTTATGGCGGTTTTGATGGACTTATCCCTTTGTCTGGTATGGATGATCTCGAAAAGTTAGCCGTCCTATCTGAAATGCTAGATCTTGATTACGAAGAGCTCTCATTAAAATACGAAAGCAATCGACTCGCCCATTTAAAAGGTAAAGAAGACACGGCGGCCGGTACGTATAGAACCGAAATAATATCTAATAATGAACTTTCCTATAGGGGGGGCGGGAATGCGGCAAATCAAGGCCAGCCCCATGGCGAAGGAAGGCTGGTTGAGGGTAAATTTGCTGATAGCTCTCTCGATGATGGTAAACGAGTTGATGGAAAAAATGAGGCTATAACGGGTCAGACGAGTTTAAATAAAATTGGGCAAAGCCAGACAGAGCAAAGTATATCGGGTCAGGCTTTAGTCAGCGAAACAAATTTCATTAGAGGGAATGTAGATAATAGAAATGACGATAAAGTTAGAGATAACGAAAGTGTAGGTAACGCAAAAAATCGTCAGTCAATTGATCCTAATGGGATAAAAAAGAACGAATTTGCCGGGAGCCCCCTTATTGGTGCTTTTTCTGAAAAATCGATCGATAGTTATAAAAAATTTGCGGCTAACTTGCCCGATTTAGAAGTTAAAAAGACTTTTATCCAAAGGCAGATCTTAGAGGTTTTTATTAAAGAGCAAGAAAGAGTTGAGCAAAGCAACCAAACCGAACACTCAAAAACTGAGTTTCAAAACATTTTAGAGCTTAAAAAGCAGTTTGTAAGATCCTTGTTAAAAAAGGGCAAAGGTTGACTGGGTCAAATCGTAAGGGCTTATTTTGTTATATTTGAGGTAGACTTGACAATTTGCGTATCATTCGCAAAATAATATCCAAGCACGTCAAGACAAGCTGTAGTTTTAAATTAAATACTAACTCGGAGGTTATAATGGCTGGCGGTAACACAATCGTAGTAACAGATGCAAATTTTGAACAACAAATTTCTACAGGGTTAAGTCTTGTTGATTTTTGGGCGGCTTGGTGTGCACCCTGTAAGGCGATTGCTCCTAAGTTAGAAGAAATTGCTTCAGAGTTAGGTGATAAAATTAAAATTCTAAAGATGGATGTAGATAATAATGGCCAAGCTCCGGCTAAATACTCTATACGAGCCATCCCAACATTGATTTTATTTAAAGACGGTAAAGTTGTCGATCAAGTTATGGGTAACGTTCCCAAAGAGCAGCTCTTGTCAATGATCTCTCGTCATATGTAATTTAATTGCATAGTTACATAGTTGTATATTTGCAGAGTTGAAAAAATATTTTTTAAATTAGCTGATGAGTTGGTTGACTATCTATCTATGTATCTATCTATGTTGATAATAGATGGTTAGTTAATTAATTGTGAGCTTGAGAGTAATTAAATAAGTAAGCTAGCTGTTCGCCTACTTGCTCGGCTCGCGCACCATTTAAATTCTTTAAAATATCAATATGATACAAAATCGATCATTTGAAATGATCGAACACATTCACTATTCATAGTACGACCATAAAATACTGAAAGTTAGTCTTGACATGAATGCGCCATATATGGCACCATTAAAAAGGATGCAACTTCATATTGAGCGTACACCAGAATTTATGGATTGGTTACAGATTCTGAACCTAAAAGATCAGCTCCAGGTTGCTTCGAGAATTCAAAGGATCAGGGACCATGTTCATTTGGGAGATGCTAAAAATCTTGGTGATGGCCTTGCTGAGTTAAGATGGAAAAATGGCCGAAGGGTTTATTTTTCGAAAATAGGGACTGTGGTGATTTTGCTTTTAAACGGAGGACTAAAAAATGCTCAAAAAAAAGATATCGAAAAAACGCGGATTCTCCTTGAACGATATGCAAACAGTTAATTTAAAAAATCGTAAGGGTATTGCTGAATTTAATCCGGATGTTCGACTTCAAAAACGAGAAGTGGTTGCTAAAGCCTTGTGGGAGTGCCTTGTTGAAAACGATATTGAAGCTTTTAAAGAAATTTTACGCAGTCATTTGGAAGTGGCAAACAAAGATGAGCTGGCTCAAAAGGCTGGCATTTCTAGACGCACTTTGTTTAGAATGCTCTCACCTGATGGAAATCCAACTTTGGAAAATCTTGGTAAAATCATTCATCAACTCTGTGCCTAACACAGTTCTGACGAACAAATGCCTCTCTCAGCCTGTAACACTAAAACCTAAGGCGGAAAGATGTTACTAAATAGTAAATTGAGATGGAGTTAGGGGTTGTCATTAAAAACTTCGACCATGGTCTAGTAACAAGATAGATTTTTTTTTGTTACGATTTAGCAATGAGCAAAATCGGTGAATTATTAATTAAACAAGGGCTTTTAAATCAAGCTCAAATGGCATCAGCCATTGAAGACCAAAAAAAAACAGGTAACCGATTTGTTGATACAATCATTAGTCTAGGGCTTATAAAAGAGTCTCAAATTCTTCAGTTTTTAAAAGCCCATTATAAACTTCCAGGGATTGATTTACATACATTTCCGATTCAAAAATCAGCAACAGAATTAGTAAAACGAGATTTTTGCGAGCGCCATGCTTTGATTCCCGTGCAAACGGTGGGGGATCAGGGCCTTTTGGTTGCCTTTGCTGAGCCTGGTAACATTCAAGTGATTGATGATATCAGGTTTTTAACGCGAAAAAAAATTCAATCCGTTGTGGCTACCGAAAGTGCCGTTTTTGCAGCAATTGATCGGTATATGAATACTGACTTTAAGAGCATGGGCAAAGACACCGCTGAGCCCCAAGATGATAGTAGTGCCATAGGCGAAGCCTTAGGTAATAATACAATCGAAGGTAACCCTGAAGATGGTCCTATTATTAAATTTGTTAACTCTATGATGGCTGAAGCCATCAGAAAAAAAGCCTCGGATATTCATTTTGAACCATACGAAAAAAAGTTTCGAGTGCGCTTTCGAGTCGATGGAAATATGATGGAAGTCCAAGAGCAACCGATTTCGGTAGCACCCGCTATAGCAAGCCGAATAAAAATTATGAGTCGCCTAGATATTGCCGAAAAACGTCGTCCCCAAGATGGGCGAATTAAAATTCAATACAAGGGCGGCAAAGATATGGATTTTAGGGTATCGGTGATGCCCACCATTTATGGCGAAAAAATTGTTTTACGGTTGTTAGATAAATCCAATCTTCAATTAGATATGACAAAACTTGGTTTTGAACCCGAGGATTTAGTTATTTTTAGAGATGCTATTTATGCGCCTCAAGGAATGCTTTTAATCACCGGTCCCACGGGGTCTGGAAAAACAACAACCATTTACTCAGCCCTTGCCGAACTTAATAAACCCGATGTTAATATTTCAACCGCCGAAGATCCGGTTGAATTTAACTTAGAAGGTATTAATCAGTTACAAGTGAACGCGGATATCGGAGTCACATTTTCAGCGGCGTTAAAAGCATTTTTGCGCCAAGATCCAGATATTATTATGGTCGGAGAAATTAGAGATTTAGAAACTGCTGAAATTTCGGCAAAAGCCGCATCGACTGGTCATTTGGTCGTTTCTACCCTGCATACCAATGACGCCCCTCAAACGATTTCGCGTTTGATCGAAATGGGGGTGCCCCCTTATGTTATTACCTCAACTATTAATCTCATTGTGGCTCAAAGATTAGTTGGTAAAATATGTGACACTTGTAAAACTCATCAAAATGTTCCTGAAAGTGTGTTACTTGATTTAGGTGTTCCCCAAGAAGAGGTGAGTCAGTACAAGGTGTTTCAGGGAAGAGGCTGTAATACTTGTAATGGTACAGGGATTAAGGGGCGAATCGCTATTTTTGAGTTAATGCCTATGAGTCACGAAATTAAAGAAGCTATATTAAAAAATTCGTCTGCTGCTGAACTTAGATTTTTAGCCAGGGCTCAAGGGATGAGGACATTAAGAAGATCGGCATTATTAAAACTTAAAAAAGGGCAAACGTCCATTCAAGAAGTTCTTAACTCTTCGATAAAGGATGTAGGATGAAGTTGTTTGATTTATTGCTTTCAGATTTGGCTCATAAATACTCGGCATTTAAATTTATAAATGATAGGGGTTGGCAAGGGTTTGATGGGCTCCAGTGGGTAACCCCTGAGCATTTAAATTTTACAGATTGGAATGAAATTAAAAATTCGATATTTAAAATAACTAATAAATCAGATAGCGAATTTTTATATTTAAAATCAGAGTGGGTTTATGGTTTTTTTAAAAATCAAGTGACCAAAATTAATTTAAATTTAGAAGAGATGAGTGTTTATCTTGAGATCAGTGGTCATAATGAAAATTCTTTTTTAAGCTGGAATCTTAACCCCCACAGAATAAACTCTGTATTTCGTTCGGGCCAAGTGATTGTTTTATTAGGTGGTCCTGCGCAGGGACAGCTGGCCCTAACTCAAATATTTTCAAAACAGGTCAAAGATTTGAACTGGTATGTGCAATTAGGTCAGGCCCCAAAAATTATTATGCCTAATCAATTAGTCGCGGTAACACAAGATGTAGGAGAAAATTTAAAATCACTCATTGAACTTTCATTTTTAGGGGCCACACTGATAGTTACCTCCGGAATTTCAAGTGCGGATTTAGCTTTATCAATTCTCAGAGAGCATTGGAGTGACTCGGTTTGGAAAGCCCTAGCGAGTCAAATTACATTTATAGAAACTCGTTTTTTGCCAGGCCTGAGGGGCCGAGGAGAGTATTTTTGTTCTTATTTGCCTTTGTCACAGGTAGATAAAAGTGTACTTGATAAAAATTCAACGTCCTATTTATCGCATTGGGTAGAATCACAAACGGTTGTGACCGATCTTTTGTCACTTAATCAGGCCCTCATTCAGGGGGTGATTCGTCGCCATATCGATCTAAAAACGGCCTTTATTGCTTCTCCCGACCCTGACCGGTTAGATGAACAGTTAAAACGTATAGGAGTTTAAAAAAAAATGGCCAAATTTTTTTATCAGGCAATTCATTCAAGCGGTCAGAATGTCAGCGGCCAAATCGAAGCCGATGATGAATCTGATGCGCGCGTAAAACTAAGGTCAAAATCTTTAAAGCCCTTAAAATTAATTCAAACTTCAGGCCCTCGAATTAAGCAAAATTCGTCTTCGCCCTTTTCGCAAAAAGTGGATAGTCGTGATTTACAAATTTTTACTCGGCAGTTTTCGACACTTGTGAGTGCCGGAATCCCCATTGTTGAATCTCTTAAAATATTATCAGAGGGTAAAAATGCTCCTGTTCTTAAGCAAGCTGTTACTAAAGTTAAAAGTTCTATCGAGTCCGGAAAAAAATTGGGCGAATCTATGGCTGAGTTTCCGGATGTGTTTGATAGACTTTATGTTAATATGATGAAAGCGGGTGAGGAAGCCGGAATTTTAGATGGAATTTTATTAAGGCTAGCCCAGTACTTAGAAAAATCAGAAAAAATAAAAAAGCAAGTCAAAGGGGCCATGGTTTATCCAGTGTCTATTATTTTTATTGCGATTATTGTGGTAACAGGGATTTTGGTTTTTATAATTCCAAAGTTTCAAGAACTGTATAATAATTCGGGTAAGGCATTGCCTATGGTGACTCAAATCGTTGTTAATATGTCAAAGTTTACAACCGAAAAATGGTATTTAGTTTTAGCTGTTATAGTGGGGGGGCCATTATTATTAATGCAATGGTTTAAAACGGCCGAAGGTAAAGAAATTATACAAAGATTTTTTATCGGAGTGCCTATCTTTGGAGAGGTTTTACAAAAATCAGCTGTGGCTCGTATGACTCGCACTTTATCGACATTATTAACCGCAGGGGTTCCGGTTGTTGATGCTCTTGAGATTTCGGCAAAAACTTCGGGTAACGTGGTGATAGAAGAAACTTTAATTAGAGCTAAAGATTCGGTTATACAAGGTAAAACTTTAGCCGGACCTTTAATGAAAGAAAAACTTATCCCTGAAATGGTTTCGCAAATGGTGGCAATTGGTGAGGCTTCTGGAAGTTTAGATACCATGTTGGCAAAGGTCGCTGATTTTTATGAGGACGATGTTGAAAATGCAGTTAAAGCCATGGCTTCGCTTTTAGAGCCACTCTTGATGGTCGTGCTAGGCGGGGTGATTGCCTTTTTAGTTGTGGCTATGTATTTGCCAATATTTGATTTAGCTAGTTTGCAGGGGCAATAGGTGAAAGGTTTTAAGTTAATTCCTTTTTTAATTTATATTGTGTTGATGTTGGTTACCTTTACTTTTTATTTAATACAAGGATATTTGGTTCAACTTGAGTTATTAAAGTTTTTGTATGCTTTAAGTGCTTTAGGCTTAGTAACTCATATCGTAACGATAAAAAGTGTGTTGCAAGATAAACCCCTTTCTAAAAAGTGGGATGTTACCATATGGGGTATGGATCTTTTGCTGTTAAGTGTTTTACTTTTTATTAGCCCGGGGGCTTCACAGCTATTTTTGTTTTTTATTATGGTCTTTGTTTTTTATACAGGCCTAGTTTTGGGCCCGCCATGGTCGTTGGTGGCTGCGAGCTGGTTTGTATTTGTTATTGGTGTTACCCTGAGTGTTAAATCAGACATTCAAACCTTTGCTATGATTTTAAATATTTTTTTAAATGCGGTGAGTGTCTATTTGATGCATATATTAAGCGCTGTTGTGTTTAATCTTTTCAGTGAGCAAAAAGCAGAAAATGCATATTTAGAAAAAATTAATGAAGGGGTTTTTGAAAGTGTAAAAGTAGGTCTTTTGGTAACAAATCCTGAGGGAGAAGGCGTTAATTCGAACCTTTTTTTTAAAAGTTTGAGTCAAATTTTAGGTCTGCCTAATAGCCTTGAAACAGTTTATGATATTTTTCCTGAGGTAAGAGGGGCTGATTTTTTGCAAGGTGAAGTGATTGATGTTATTCGAAATCAAAAAAATCAATCAGCCATATATTTAAGAGTACGGTGTCACACGATACGGCTTGAGGGTTACCAAGATGATTTACTTTTATTTGTGGTTGAAGATCAAACAGAAATTGAAAAACTTTCTCAAAGTAAAAAACAGTCCGAAAAGCTTGCGGCCGTGGGGACCCTCGCTGCCGGTATTGCACATGAGATCAGAAACCCCTTAGCCGGAATGAGTGGGGCTTTGCAGCTTATGGAGCCAGCTCTTAATGGGCACGAAGAAAAAAAATTAGCAAAAATTGTTTTTCGCGAAATCGAAAGACTTAATGGGCTAATTACTGAATTTTTAGATTTTGCAAGGCCCGAAAAAGCTCCAACGGATGTGATAAATCTTAAAACCGTGATTGTTGAAAGCCTCAGTCAAGTTAAGCAAGATGTCAGGTTTGGGTTTTTACAAGGTCCTAATTCGGTAACTCTAAATATTGATGATTTTATACCTATCTATGGTCACTTAGAACGATTAAAACAGGTATTTTTAAATCTATTTATTAATGCGGCTCAGGCCATGGAAAGTAACGATCTGTCGATTGAAAAGCAGCTTCGGGTTAGGTCTGAGCTAAATAAAGATAAAACAGTCTCAATTTTTGTTCAAGATACGGGGATTGGTATGGATGAGGTCACATTAAAAAAGATTTTTGAACCTTTTCACACGACTAAAGTCAAAGGAACTGGTTTGGGGATGGCCGTTTCATTAAAAATCATAGAAAATCATAAAGGGATAATTTTTGTTTCGAGTCAAGTAGGGCTGGGGGCTTTATTTGAGTTAAGATTTAATTTAGCGCAGATTGCGCGATAGTTTTAAAAAATATATTTAGTAAAGGAGTCATTTAATGAAGCCACGCATTTTGGTTGTTGATGATGAAGAATCAATCAGAGAGTTTTTAGAAATTATGCTAAAAAAAGAAGGCTACGAAGTGACGACCGCTGTTGATGGCGCTGAGGGAAAAGAGTTTATACAAAAAAAAACTTTTGATTTAGTCATATCTGATTTGCAAATGCCTCGCCTCAATGGTTTAGAGCTATTAAAATATTCAAAAGAAAATTATCCCGATCTAACTTTTATGATGATTACGGCATTTGGTACCACCGAATCAGCCGTAGAAGCCATGAAGCTGGGGGCTTATGATTATATCACAAAGCCCTTTAAAATTGATGAAGTGAGATTAAATATTTCTAATGCACTTAGGACTCAAAATCTTGAAGTAGAAAATCGTGTTTTACGAAAAGAGTTAAAAGCAACTTACTCGTTTCAGAGTATTGTGGGTAACTCTGAATCTATGCATAAAATTTTTGATTTAATTAAAAGAGTATCGCAAGCGCCTTCAAATGTTTTGATTACCGGAGAGTCTGGTACGGGTAAAGAAGTTGTTGCTAAGGCTATTCACTTTAATGGCCCTCTTAAAGATAAGCCCTTTGTGACTATTAACTGCGGAGCCATTCCTGAGGCCCTTATGGAATCAGAAATGTTTGGTCATAAAAAAGGATCATTTACTAGCGCGATTGCTGATAAAGCGGGGCTTTTTGAAACGGCTAATGGGGGAACTCTGTTTTTAGATGAAGTGGGAGAGTTACCCTTAACTATTCAGGTTAAGTTACTCAGAGCTATTCAAGAGCGAGTGATTAGGCGCGTGGGAGCCAATGATGATATTAAAATCGATGTTCGTATTATTGCAGCAACAAACCGTAATCTTGAAAAAATGGTAGATGATGGTAGTTTTAGGCAAGATCTTTACTATAGACTTAATGTTATTCAAATTCAGCTGCCTTCTTTAAGGCAGCGAAAAGACGACATCCCTCTTTTAATAAATCATTTTATTAAAAAATTTAACGAACGTATGGCTCGCTCGATTCAAGGGGTATCTCAAGAGGCTCTTGAACTTTTAATGAAATACGATTTTCCGGGAAATATCAGAGAACTCGAAAATTTGGTAGAACGAACCATGGCCCTTGAGTCGGGTTCAATAATTTTACCTGAAAGTTTGCCTCCGATTGTGTCAACCCCCCGGGGCCCTAAGGTGGCCTCATCCCATGAAATTATTGTAACCCCTGAGGGGCTTGATATTGATAAGGTTTTAGGGCAAATCGAAAAAGAATTATTAGTCAAAGCCATACATGTGGCAGGCGGAACTAAAAAGCGAGCCGCCCGTATTTTAAAAATAAGTTCTCGCTCGATGCGTTATCGCTGCGAAAAATATAATTTAGGTAGTATGGAAGATGAGGGAGATGACGATTAGACGGATCGTCTTCTATTTTAATTTCATTTTGGTCCCATAGCTCAACTGGATAGAGCTACGGTTTCCTAAACCGTAGATCGTGGTTCAAGTCCACGTGGGGCCACCAATAATTGACTTGGGTCTGAAAATTGCGTTAAAATTCAGAGTATGATTCAGAGAGCGTGTAACTTGTCGAAATCAAATAGCTTTTTTTTATTCGGTCCACGTGGGTCCGGTAAAACTTCCCTACTTTTAGATGAATTTTTAAAGTCAGACAGCTTATTTGTGGATCTACTTGATATACATTTTTTTGACCAGCTCATTTTAGATTCAAGTCGGTTTGAGGCGTTGATTGATTTACCAGAAAATATAAACAAAAGAGTGATTATAGATGAGGTTCAAAAATATCCAAAACTTTTAGATGTGGCTCACTCGCAGATTCAAAAACGTAAAAGACAATTTATTTTAACAGGTTCAAGTAGTCGTAGGCTCAAGCAAAAAGGGACTAATTTGCTTGCAGGCAGAGCATGGGTTTATTATTTATATCCATTTTCGACTTTTGAACTTCATAGCGATTTTGATTTAAATAAAGCGCTTCAGTGGGGAGGGTTACCTGAAGCTTATTTGGCTAAAAATGAGTTTGAGGTCAGAGAATATTTAACGGCCTATGTGTTAACTTATTTGCAAAAAGAAATTCAAGAAGAGCAATGGGTTAAAAAGTTAGAGCCCTTTAGAAAGTTTTTAGCAATTGCCGCCCAAATGAACGGCAAAATAATTAATAAATCTAAAATAGCCAGAGAAGTAGGCGTAAATGATGTTACGGTGGCTCAATATTTTGAAATTTTAGAAGATACTTTAATTGGGTTTTATCTGCCTGCCTTTGCGCATTCGGTAAGAAAAGCTCAAAAGCAATTACCAAAATTTTATTTAATTGATACAGGCATTAAGCGAGCCTTAGAAAAAACCTTGTCAGTGCCTTTGTTATCTCAAACATCGGCCTATGGTGAGGCTTTCGAGCACTGGGTTATTTTGGAGGTTGTAAAAAATATTTCTTATCATCGTCTGGATTGGAGTTTAGCTTATGCTAAAACTAAAGATGATCTTGAAATTGATTTAATTATAACAAGGCCAGGAAATAAAACTCTGATGATAGAAATTAAATCTAAAGAAAGGGTAACAGAAAGTGATGCAAAAACACTTTTAAGTTTTGGAAGCGATTTAGACAAAAATGCTGAAAAATGGATTTTGTCTAATGATTTACTTGAGCGCCAATTTGGTGAAGTTAGAGCGATGCACTGGAAAGGTGGGCTGAGGGAGTTATTTGCTCCCCGTTAAAAGCGAATAGGGCGGTTTTGGGGCTTGTGGTTATAAAAAGTCAGTTGAATTTAAAAAAAAAGAGTGCTAATTATTGATCTATGAAGACACAGATTAGTTTCTCAAAAAAAATCGTTGGAGCTTTTGCAAATTTACTTTTATTTGGGTTTTTAACAGGGGCTTTGCCTTTGCAAGCCAGTGTTACCAATCCGCTGATTCGAGATTGCCAAATTTCGGGTGGAGAGTTTGTGGTAACTCAAGAAGATATGGCTCTTTGTAAATTTGGACAAAGCTACCTTGGGGCTCAAGATGTGGTTAATTATAAGCATTACCAAATTATTTCAGACGGAATTAAAGATTTTTTAGGAGATGTTACCTACTGTAAAGGTGAGATTATTCAGACTTATCCTCTTGGTCAAACCAGCCCTAGTCAGCAGCTTTGGCTTTGTTTGCTTGATGATAAAAGTATTATTGATATTTTTGCTTTGGCCCGAGGGCCTTTATCACCCCGAAGCGCTGAGCTGGTCAAATTTCTTGAATCTAAATAAATAAATTATATATTTAACCCCTGTGGTGGTTAAGGTCGTTTACGTGGCTACTAATAACAGCCACTAACTATAGCAAACCCCATTTATGAGCAGATAGCAGATTGTGTGTCCTGCATAAGACTTGTAAATTATTAATATCATGACTGCCGTTTTTTGCTAAGGGCACGCAGTGGTCAATTTGTAACTGGTAGGTGCTTTCACATTTTTTTCCGGTAACAGAGTCAACATATTGGCAGCAGTGATGGGCTTTATTTAAAAGTTCTCTTTTGATTGTTAAATTTATAGGCTTCCGTGAATTTTTATATAGCGTACTGTTAGATGTATAATTTTTACTTGATTCACTTTTGGTCATTAAGTTATCTGGGTTACCTCGCTTAGCTTCTGTAGAAATAGTAACTTTCCGCACTGCCATGAAATTACGCGTTACCAAATGTTCACCTTTAACCTCAGAGTTAAGTTTTTTTTTAGCTTCACTTCGCATTTTACTTTGCATTTGAAAATTAATTTGATTGTT
>DYOP01000023.1:28712-31492 GCA_020720425.1 Bdellovibrio sp.
ACTGGCACTGGTACTGGCATTGGCGCTGGCATTAATTGCATTATTAATATCATTAGTATGGTTAGTTTTAGAAGGTTTATTGGAATCATCAATTTCAGAACATTCAGATGCTACGGCCGTAATAGTAGTCTCAGCATTCTCTTTCATTATATAAGTGGTATTAGAAACACCTAGGCCCAATGTTTCTAAGGCGTTTTTTCCCAATTCTTTTTGAAGTTGCTTTTTTGCTAAATATGTAAAGACCTCTGCCCAGTTACCACTTGGTATTGAATGTGATATGGATTGCTTGGCTTTTAATAATATTTGCATCTCGAGATGTGTAAATGTCACCTCTAACCTTACGCTATTATCTTTTTGTGGCTTTATTATATCCTGAGTTTTTATAGGTAAATTAAACTCTTGGGCCAGCACTTTTTGAGTTTCATAATTTGATTTATTCTCTATTTTTTCTAGAATTAGGTGGGTTGTTTTTAGATCAATATTTCCAAGGCCCTCTTGTTGTTTTTGTTTAATGCATCTTTGTACTTGTGTGAGCTGAGTCAAATTGAGTGCACCACTTTCAAGTTTTTCTGCCAACTCGGGGGTCTGATATAACAGTCGAGCGGCATGAAGTCTACGGTACGCACTGTCTTCTGAGTAACCAAGGCTTTGGGTTAAATATTTATACATCGAATCAAAACCAAGATCAGCATAAAGCCTACGTGATTCGACCTCGTTAATATGAAGTAACACAAGATGAGTAATTTTTCTTTCAGATTTAACAAGTCTTTCAAGGCGACCCAACAAATCGTGGTTTGATAATTTAGTGATATAAAAATTATTTTTTAAATGGGCGTTAGGGTTTAGATGTTGGTTTTGGTTTAGATCTTGGTTTGAATTTATACAAGGTTCTGATCTTAAATGGGAGTGGATATGATTAATATGATTTAAGTATTTACTCTGCCTATTGGTGTTGGTGTTGGTGTTCATACTAACGACTCTCCTCTCTGCGTGTTTTTTGTTAGAAATAATAATTTCAAAAGAATAATAAAATTAATATAATTCATATTTGATATATGAGGAAAATCATATCACGGGTTTTAAATTTTAATTTTTAACGTTTTTTGATAAACTGTTACTTTTAATAAAAGCTTATTCACTGACCCTGTAGTGAGCCATATAGGCAATTTGTCAGTCGTAAATTAATCATGCTATTTGGGGTGCATATAAAAAATTTAATTGCGTTACCGACAATTTTAAAAGGCCAAAAGGTACGTCAATACTTATTTTATTATTTAATAAATCAACGCAAAGCTTCTTGGCTACGCGGTTTTTTTAGTGCTGTCTGGCCGATCAGTTCATTCCAGCTTTGGAGGGCAAACCTTAGTGGCAGCGCTCTCTGGGCGATTTATCAAAAAACAGCCATCGCCACTTGTTGATTTAATTGATATTTTTAGCCAAAAAAAATATTAAAAAAAACGATACAAGCCTGACTGAATTTGCTAAAAAAAAGGTAATTTTACAGGTCATTTCAAAAAGTACATTTCATAATCTCATTAAGAACTGGCAGGTGAAAATATTATTTTTAGTCGATAATATAATGCAGTTGAATCCAAAAAAATAATTGAGCTCTAAGGTTTATCAATCTTAAAAAGCTATTGCGAACTAAGGACAGATCAGAGCTAAAAACAAGTGAGTTGTGAATCCAAATAAATTCTAATAACAATTGGGACTTAATAATATATGAATCACCAAAATGAATGAAACCAAAGAATAGATGAAACCAAAGAATAAAACAGATTTTACGAAGGTGACAACACGACAAATTACAAGGGCACTAAACAAGTCAAATTCTAGGACAAGAATAGTTCTTGGCTTTCAGACAGCAATTGAGGTAACCAAGAAAGAACTAGCAAAAATGAAAAATGTTGCATTTGTTATTTGAAGACAGGAATTATTGAATCTAAAAAAAATCATTTTAAAAAAATTTTAACACTGATAACTTCTGAAAAATAAATAATGCCTAAGAATAAATAATGCCTAAGGTCAAATGATACCTAGGATCAGATGATCTTATTTACAAATGAAGCCTATGAGCAAATGAGACTTAAACAATAGACATTCAAAAATTTTCTATTTAGTTTCTTATATTTTTATTTTTTTATATTTTTATTTTTTTATTTTTTTTATGATTTATGATTTATGATTTATGATTTATGATTTTTTTTTGTTTTTTGAGCAATTAGTAGCCCGTCACTTACATTTATCAAATAGGGTGTCCAGTGGGCATCTTCTATAATAAGTTGAATTAGATTTAGAATTTGGGTTTTAACGGTTTGGCTCCATTGGGGGCCGATTTCAAGATGTTTACCCTTTTGCTCTTCAGCAATTTTTTTTACAAGAATTGCCAGCTCTAATTCTGGATTTTTTTTTGGTGAAAATTCAAAGTGAGTTATTTTTGATTCGTTTAGTTCATGGGTAATTACTTTTGTTTTAGTTGAAGAGAGCAAAGTTTCTCGGGTTCCAAGGAAGCCTAAAGAAGTTTGGGTATCAGGGTTGGCTAAAGAGTCTTGGGTTCCGAGGGAGCCTAAAGAAGTTTGGGTAACAGGGTTGGCTAAAGAGTCTTGGGTTCCAGGGAAGCCTAAAGAAGTTTGGGTAACAGGGTTGGCTAAAGAGTCTTGGGTTCCGAGGGAGCCTAAAGAAGTTTGGGTAACAGGGTTGGCTAAAGATTCTCGGGTTCCAAGGAAGCCTAAAGAAGTTTGGGTAACAGGGTTGGCTAAAGAGTCTTGGGTTCCAAGGGG
>DYOP01000097.1 GCA_020720425.1 Bdellovibrio sp.
CTCAGCTCAGCTCAGCTCAGCTCAGCTCAGCTCAGCTCAGCTCAGCTCAGCTCAGGTAACTCAACCCCTCACCCTTTTTATTGTTTTGATACTGAAAAAGCTTGGCACAGATCATTGGCACAAGTCATTTGCACAGATCAAAGGTGATCCCATCTTTGTATCCTTGCGCATGAGGCCTCAAGGATACAAAGAAGGGATCACCTTTGATCTTTCCCACGTTTTTAGTAAAAGTGATTAGGGAGTCATATAAATTTAAAAATCACTCATCATCCGATAAAATACTTGCATGAAAAACTTCTTATGGGATGATAAAAAGGCAGAAAAAATTTATTATTAAAATAAGGTTTGGTAACTGTATTATGTAATTAAGATTATACGGGGGGAATTTGGAATCAGTTTTGTTAAACGCTCAATACGAAATTGCTTTAAGTCGGCTAAAACTGAGTGGCTTTGGCATAGCATTTTTAAGTATCATCTATTATTATTCATTTCGAGCCTGGGGCGACAAAGTTTTTGGATTTGATTTTTTTATTTATTGTTCTATTCACTTATTCCTAGGGATCACTCGCTTTTTTTTGTGGTATTTTGTAAACCGAATTTCAAAAAAACAGGTGATATATCTTTTTTTTACGTTAATTACAGTTAGCTCAGCCTGGTGGGGTTATGGGGCCATTCGAATTTTTAATGTTACCGAAAATTCTTATGAACTAAAAATGTTAGGCATGGCTCATCTTGTTATGCTTATTGGGTTAATAAATGCCATTCCTCAATTTTTTAGATATTCGCCCAAGGCCTTTTTTTTAAATTTAGCTATTTACTACCCCTCACTTATGCTTTTAGTCCCTGAAATATTTGAAAATTCAAATGCCACTTTCGGTATATATTTAATTATTGTTTTATTTGCCTATATGATCACCCCTGCTTATTTAAATAACTGGAAAAAATCTTTTCAATCCCTCAAGCAAGAGCAAGAGTTGCAAATGATAATTGATAGCTTTCCAGGAGGGGTCAGCGAGCTAAAAGATGGACGCTACGTTAGGGCTAACCGGTATGTAAGAAATCAAATTATAAAAAATAGGAATCTCAAATCGGAGTCTGAAATTATCGGTCAACCCCTTGGCTACTTGCACGAAGACGCCCCATGGGTTCGAAAAGTAAAAGCCTTTCAAAAAGACACTCGCTCATTTCTTTTAACAGAAGAAGTGTTACCTACTGTTAATGGTGATAAAATCCATTTAACCGCAATGTCTCGAATTGAAAATAATCATATCGTGCTAGCTACCGTTGATATACAAGATTTTATCAATGCCCGAAACGAAGCTGACAATCAAAAAATTAAAGCCATCGAAAACTCAAAATTAGCTGGAATTGGTTTGATGGCGGCAGGTATTGCCCACGAAATTAACAACCCTTTATCTGTTATCCAAACACGTACTGATCTTTTAAACCGAGAACTTAATAAAACTCCTACGGATTTAGATAAAGTCAAAATGCATCTCGGGAAAATCCCCCCTATGATTAAACGAGTTTCAAAAATTATTGATACTTTAAGACGACTTTCAAGAGACAGCTCAAATGACGATTACGAAAACGTAACCTTAACAAGTATTATTGACGATTGCCTCACCTTAAGCGAAGAAAAATTTAAAAAGCATTCTATCGATTTTACCGTTCAATGTGAAACTCAAGTTACACTCAATTGTCGACCTACTGAGATAAGCCAAATTATAATTAATGCCCTAAATAACTCGGTTTATGCTATTTCTGAACTCGAAGAAAAATGGATTAAAATTGAAACACTAATTTTAAATAATAATATCATTATAAAACTAATTGATAGTGGTCGTGGCATTTTACCAGAGAACAGAAATAAAATTATGACCCCCTTATTTACCACAAAACCCACAGGCGAGGGCACAGGGCTTGGCCTTTCCCTATCTAAGCAAATTGCTGAAAATCATGGCGGTAAACTATATTTTGATTATGAGCACCCTAATACTTGCTTGGTTCTGGAGCTGCCACTCGCAACCTCCAACTCATGATACATCAAAAAACTCGACAGGGCAGCCAGCTAAGTAATAAATTCTATTTACTTTCATCAGGCTTAATATGACTTAGGCAAAAATGGGTAAAAGCTAATGCCCCCAAATAAGGCGATATTAGGCCCAAGATAGGGACATAAACTAAACCTGAAATAAAAATACCCATAAGTAATAAATCGGCACGATGCTTTTTTTGAAAGTCTTTAATTTGTTTATGAGTTAAAAACTCGCTTAAAGCATCGTAGCTTAAAACTTTACGATTAAATAACCCACCTAAAATAAGAGGAATAAAAAGACCAAACCCCGGTATCAACCACAGGGGAAGCGAAATAATAAATAAAAAAATAAAAAATAAACCATGGGCTACCGAATTATAAAGACTTCCAATACCAGAGGCTCCAACCAAGGGCAAATTTGGATAATACTTTTTTTGAAGATTACGAACCACATAGGGTAAAAAAAACCAACTCATAAATAAAAGCGAGGTAAAAAAAGTAAGAGGTAAAAACAAAAGTAACACCAAAACAAATGCAATAACTTTAGGTAAAAAATCAACTTGAATAGAAACATAACTTAAAAGCAGATTGAAAAACTCTGAGCTTAATACCTGCTGCGTGTAATTAAAAATAGGCCCCCAAAGATAAAGCGAAAACATAAGAACCCAAAAAGCCATAGCCAAAAGGGGCACAAAAATTAGCAACGCTCCCCATTTAAATTTGAATAAATCTTTAAAACTTAAAAATAGAGCGCGGGATAAGCTCATCGAAAAGCCTTAGAAATTAATTCAAAAGTATTTTTATCTCCCCTTAGCTCGTTTTCAGAAAACTCAGCTAAAGGTTTGCTGGGCAAATTTAATTTTTCTACCATACTTTGATTAGACTCGGAAACGTAAAACAACCCAGTTAAAATATGGCCTTCCGTGCGAGCTATATGTAATTTGTTAATAGCGGCTAACCTGTCGGTAACATCATACTGTTGGTCATTAATATTTTTAAGTGACAGCTCAGAGCCATCAGCGAATTTGATTTTTTGAACTTCTCCTGGTGTAGATTCAATTTTAATATCTTCTTGAGGAGCAATAAAACCTAATTCTTGTAATATAACGTCATGTTCTTTTACAAACTGAAAACTTTTAGTCGAACCATCGTGGTTATTAAAAGTAACACAAGGTGAAATAATATCAATCACCGCCGTGCCTCGGTGTTTAAAGGCGGCTTTTAATAAAGGAACTAATTGTTTTGCATCGCCCGAAAAACTGCGGGCCACAAAGTTACAACCCAATTCAAGAGAAAGTGAACAAATATCAATATTTTGAAATATATTAATTTCTCCTGTTTTAAGATGCGCCCCCATTTCACTGGTTGCCGAAAACTGCCCTTTCGTTAATCCATAAACCCCATTGTTTGCGATAATATAAACCATAGGAGCATCTCTTCTAATGAGGTGAACAAAGCCCCCAAGGCCAATACTCGCCGTATCTCCGTCTCCACTAATACCTATGTGGATCAAATCAGATCGACAAGCAATAGATCCTGTTGCAACCGGAGCCATGCGCCCATGCATCGAATTAATACCAAAAGATTTACCTAAAAAATAAGCGGGGGTTTTTGAAGAACAACCTATGCCACTGACTTTAATAACCTGATAAGGATCAAGTCCTAAACTAAAACAAGCCGTGATAATATGGTTTGTGATTTGATCATGTCCACAACCAACACAAAGGGTTGAGGCCGAGCCAAGATAATCTTTTTTTTCAAAGCTACTCATAGACGGGTTCATTAAACGCCCCCTTTAAATTTAAAAAATAACGGATCAAAAACCACATCTGAAGTAATAGGCGTACCATCATAATGAGTGATTGTTTTTAATTTATGGCATTGATTCGAAAACTCGATCCTAAGAAGTTGAAACATTTGAGCATCTCGGTTTAAATCGACAATATAAATTTCATCATTTTGGTTGATAAAATCTAAAACTCCTTGGCAAAATGGAATGGCCCTGATTCTTAAATAATTTGTGGTAACACCATGACTCATTAATAAGCTTCGAGCCTCTTGAATGGCAGGATCGCTTGAACCATAGCCAATAATGGCAATTTTTGATTTATTGTTTTGTTCGATAATAGATTTGGGCACCCATTTTTTGGTTGTTTCCCATTTTAAGCTTAAACGATCGACTACTGTTTTATATTCTTCTGCATTTTCGGTATAAAGAGCCTTTTCATTATGCCCCGAACCTCGGGCTAAGTAACCTGCCTTAGGATGACGAGTCCCTGGTAACACACGATAAGCAATTCCATCTCCATCAACATCTTGGTAACGCCCATATTGAGGTCTTAAATCAAGCTCCTCTGCTGATAGCGTTTTACCCCTATCCATAGGCTTTTCTGGCCATTTAATTTCATTTGAAGTCCATAAATTCATTCCTAAATCTAAATCCGTTAAAACCATAATGGGAGTTTGAAGCCTTTCAGCAAGATCTAAACTGAGTTGAGCAAATTCAAAAATTTCAGCAGGATCCCCGGGAAGCAAAACAGGATGCTTTGTATCTCCGTGAGAAGCAAAAACAGCACTGAGCAAATCTCCTTGGGCCGTTCGTGTCGGCATCCCCGTTGATGGGCCAACCCTTTGAACATTCCATAATACAAGCGGAATTTCAGAGTAGTAGGCAAAACCAATGGCCTCTTGCATAAGACTTAAACCTGGCCCTGAGGTCGCTGTAAAAGCCCTTGCCCCTTGCCAGCCCGCACCAATAGTCATACTTATCGCACTCAGTTCATCTTCGGCCTGAATAATGGCATAGGGGTTTTTACCCTCAATTTGAGGTCTGACTTGTTTAACAAATTTAGAAAAATTTTCGACAATCGAAGTTGAAGGAGTAATGGGATACCAAGATACAAAATGAGCCCCTCCATAAACCAAGCCTAGGGCGGCAGCTGTGTTACCATCCCAAATCATTTTGTTACTATTTCCATTTAAAATGGATTTTGATTTATACGGAAATATCCAATTATTTTTATGTTCCCGGGCGTAGGCTTTGCCTAACTCCATTGCTTTTTGGTTAACCTTCAGAACATTTGCTTTGCCCTCAAACTGGCTTTCAATAGCCCCTTCTAATAGCTCACCATCTAAAGCCAAAAGCTCAGCCAAAACACCCACATAAATCATATTTGCTAATAATTTTTTGATTTTCCCCTGATCTGTTGATTGATCAACTAATGATTTAACGGGAATAGGAATCGCATAGATATCGGAACGATTATATTCGGATTCGGGCAAAGAAAACTCTGAGTTATATATAAAAACGCCATTGGGTAACAAGCTCTGATAGTCTTGCTTGAGTACTTGGGGATTCATGGCAACGACAATTTGAGGACTTTTACGACGTGCCGAAAAGCCTTGGGCCGAAGCTCTAATCCAAAACCAAGTGGGGAGCCCTGCAATATTAGAGGGAAATACGTTTTTTCCGGAAACGGATACTCCCATTCTAAAAAGGGTCTTAAGAAGTATCGTATTGGCCGACTGACTTCCGCTACCGTTAACCGTGCTAACGACTAATACAAAATCATTGTCTATAATGTCTTGATTTAGTGTATTGGCATTAATAGGATTGGCATTAATAGGAATTGTTTGGTTTTTATTACTGCTATTTTGATCCGAATGAATTTGATTAGTCATATTTTTTTTTGTTTAAGGTTAATTTTTTAAAGTTTATTTGTTAATAAGTTTATTTGTTAAAAGTCTAATTATTCAAACGGCTCTTTTCTATCATCAGCCTGATTTAAAGCTACCTGATTTAAAGCTA
>DYOP01000024.1:0-1519 GCA_020720425.1 Bdellovibrio sp.
AATCTAAATTAATAATAATTGGCTCGCTCTCAACTAACTGATTTCATATAAATAAGAAATTAAAATGAAGAAATACTATCTCATCTGCATCACGTATTAAAAAAAATGATTAATCAAGATGGTATACTTAATATCCAATTATATTTTTTAGATACTAATCAGATACAAATTGGATAATTTTCGGATGCCTTTTGAGGACCGCCTATATCTCCATGGCCCCTTTTGGGTATTTATTGGAAGCCTATTGGAATTTTTTTGAGAAGCGGATTTTGTGGGGACATTTACCATGGGGATTTAGAAAGGAAAAGCTAGCTAAACCCCTTTTATAGTTATGGCATAAGGGTTGTTTTGACATTGAGATAGCGAAGGTTGATTTTTTTAAAGTTGTCGCTAAAGGGACCTGTGATACCGTCTGGTCCGGTAACACCTGCAACTTGGCGGCGAGGATCAAAGCTCCCGCCAGGCAGAAACTGTCTTAAATCAACTTGATTAAGTTTATTTTTAAGGCGGCCAAAGGGCCCCGTAGAAATGCCTGCTGCTGGCACTTGCAACTGACCGTTACCATATTTTGATCCCATCCCAGGCCCCATTAAACCACCTTTAGATGATTTTAAAATATCGGTACTATAACCACTTTTACCTGCCCCTGGCTTCCATTTTTCAGGTGGCGTATTTAAATCAGAGCCACCTCCCCCCAAGGCTCCACCGCCAGCGCCGGCAGCTAATGAACCCTTGCCTTGCTGGGGATTGTTTTGTCCTTCGATTTGCGGAGGCTCGTAGCTTGGACCACCAAAGCTATCATCATTCAAAAAATTTGAGCCTGTTGGATCCGAATGGGATGAGGCGTTACCCAAACTTGGGTTACCAAGTTTGCTCAAGCTTGAGCTTGATTTACACCGACTGTCAGCAGGATTTGCCAAACATACGCAGGTCAAATTACTTGCTGCATATGTAGGATTAGAGCAGTCTTGATAGGTTTGAATTCCATATACCTCACAACCTTTGACAGATGGATCTTTTAGGCAGGCTTCAAAGCTAATACCTGAGGCCGATTGCTGCTCAGCGCAGGCCGCGGACTTTTGATATTGTGAGGCCACTTGCTGAATGTTTGAATTTAAATCTTTTAAATAGGCGGCCCCTTTAGCACATTGTGATTTGGCCGATTTAGCCCTTTGCTCATATGAGCTAATTGCCTCTGGCTGAGTTGCTGAATATCTTTTTTTTGCATCAGTTACCGCTGCTGAAGCGCTCTGGCAGCTTGACTGACAAGCGCTATAGTAAACGGAACAGTTACCCTGAACTCCCGTAAGCGCAGCTTGAACGGCAGATGCCGATTGGGCGACATCAGAGCAGGCATCAAGACCTGAGGCTCCGCTTGTTACTGTTTTCGATGCTGAGCTGAGCACAGATTGCAAAGCCCCTTGAATTCCGTCACCCATGGTTGTACATGACTGTTCGGTTTCTTGAGCTTCGTGCTCGCACTTTTGAACAATGGGTTCAAGCTCTTCGATAGTGCCAC
>DYOP01000024.1:1619-20763 GCA_020720425.1 Bdellovibrio sp.
TGAGCTTCGTGCTCGCACTTTTGAACAATGGGTTCAAGCTCTTCGATAGTGCCACTATCGACATTCTCGGCCCCCCCCTCACAGGCAATTTTCAGTCTTCTTGTACATGCAACAACAGCAGCAACATCAGAATCATAGAAACCTTCTTTTAGATTTTCGCATCTTGATGTCTCTTTAACAGAACAAAAATGCAACATGCACTGATTATGAACCTGATTTAGACAGCCCTGATGGTAGCTATGCGAATACCTCATATAATCTAAGTAAAAGGAATCACACGAATCAATAGCTGGAGTATTTATATTTTTTCTACCTCCGGAATGCCCCCCTCCTTCGTACTCCGCACTAATATCAGTGGAAGAAACGCAACCGATGGCACTAACAATAGAGTCGGCATGAGAATTGAGCGGCAGGGATGAAAAAAGAAAAAAGAATGACAAAAATAAATATCTTTCGAGAAAAAAATAAATAAACTTTTTGATTGAATATAATATTTTATTTGGCTTAAAGTGCTTCATCAAACTCCCTAGTAAACATTATATCAAATAATTTTCAATTAGAACCCTTTAGAGGCCCAAAGAACGATTGATATACTCTTTTTATCAATTTGCACCTCAGAACTACTTAACTAGTTTATCAAAGAAATCGATTTAGTTGTATGAAAACCCTTTCGATAACTAAAATCCTTAGACTAATGTCTTATTATGAAACGAAATAATTTTTTTCGTTATTTTCGAGTGATTCTGTCCCTCGTGTTCGAATTGCATCATAAATATTGTTACCGAAAAAGTGTCCCAAGATGGTCCAGTTTTTCAAATTTTTTTTTAAGTGGATCTTTCCTTTCTTTAGCGATTCTGTACTCTCTTTTTTTTAAAATTTTGATCTCTTATTTTACTCATTTTGCCCTCATATTTATAAAAAAATTATCCATTTTAACTTAGTTAAATCAGCCATTTGAATAGCCAGCCTGAAGAAAACTTCCGCTAATTGAAAACTGTATTTTGGGTCTACCTTGGTAATCGGGTGTCCGAGCTCAAATCCCAAATCTTGGCGGCTTGGCTTGGCTTGGTTCGTTTGGCTGCACTTGCTCTGGTTTAAGCAGTATTAAATCACAGCTTATGAGAGGATACCAAAACACTTTAAAATATTCTCTGATGGCTAAAAACAAGAAGGTCTATTTGATTCAATAAAATAGTATTTAATATCTATTTTTTTTGATATCATAAAGCTTATGCGTGGGATAAGTAAATTTCATTTTTTAAATTTGTTTGGTTTTGGTTTTATTTCTTTTGTTTTTTCAGTAGTTTTATCTTGTTCTGTAGAAGTTACTATTACTGAAGGCAATCAATCGTCTCCAAGCCCATCAAACGAAGTTCAAATTATACCACTGACCCCGGGGCAAATGCCAGACTCTAAAGCTATTTTTAAAATTTATGATGTAGTCAAAAAATTTATTTTTAGCAATCAGGGCCCCACTCGCCCAAGCATAATAAGTGAGGACTATTTAGTATTTAATTCATATCACTTCGAAATTGGAAGAGGCGGGTACTTTCCATCAACTTCTTCTACTTCCGAGGCTCAGTTGCTAATGATTAGAAGTCTTGCTAATGCCTCCGTTGTTTTTTCAGATGAATCAGCTAAGCAAATGAGCTTAAATCTAGCCAGTTCCTTAATGTCCTATTTTTTTCAAAATGTTACCCCAAATGATTTATATTATTATCCATTTTGGGGACCGCACTGGTTAGTTAACGCCAACGGTTCATTTTATTCGCTGGGACCAATAAGTCCAAATTGGCCAAACTCAGCAAACGATATGGGCGCTATAGCTATTCCAATAACTTTTACTAACAGCATAGGGAATATTCCCACACCGTATGATTCGAATAAACTATTTCAGGTTTACAAAATTTATTCGAGTGATGCAGTTTTAAAAGATGATACAGTTTTCTCAGAAGTTATTTCGGGTAACGAATATTTAATTAAATCATTTACTTTTTTAAATGATAATAATGCCGTAGAAAAGGTTTATCCCAACTTATATACAGCCCCCTCTTTGGGAAGCTCTGCTGGAGAAATTGAGCTTGAAGAAAATAACTTTAATGGAACCTTAAAAGTTAGTTTTTCACTCAAACAAAATACCGACCTGTATTTAATTAATAAAAATCAGCCTTTTGAAGCTTGGCCTATGTTGCGTCCCTTAAGATCAGGGGCGAACCCCTATTCATATGAGTTTAATATAGCTGGAGACTCATATCCTTGGGCCTATTGGACATTTGATAGCTTAAGCAAGATGACTCAATTGGATATGTGGACAACATACAAATATGCGATTTTTACGACATTTATGGCGTCAAATGATTTAAATATTGCTAATAAATTCATGATGAAACGAAAAATGGGGTCATCAGACCCCATTGATGGCGTATCTGGCTTGCAGATTATTGATAACCGAGGAAGCAATGTTATCAGAGATCCCTCATCTGGCATTGTGAATGCAACAATTCCGAAAAATACCACGGGCACTTTTATATATCAAAACTATTATACCAAATGGCAAACCAATAATCCTCCTGGCTCAGAACAGGACTCGGAGATTGCTATTGAAATTAATGGATCAATTTCAAATAAGGTACTTGAATTCAATTTAACCTCTGATATTAACAAAACACCCAATAGCAATAACACTTACCATCTTCCTATTCTAACAACCAATATCGCCTCAAGTTTAAAAATGTATAAACTAAAGGACTTCTATCTTATTAACGATTCAAAATTATTTTGGGATTTGAAATCAATTCCCTATACGGGAAAAGGCGGCGTAGACGCATCATCTGCATGTAATTTAGGCTTATACCCTGATTTTGAAGATAGCAGAATTCCCGCGTATCAATGCCAGCTGAATAAAGGAACTTCTTATGCGTTCTTAGGGCTTACGCTTAATACAGGAAATGCTCCCATAATAAAGGATCCCTTTTCTGGAAGTGATATTATTGGTTACCTGAAATACACCTATTCAGGAAGTGACTTACAAGTAGTAATTACTGATATAAATTCATGTCGTTTTTTGTTTGATTTACCAGCTAGCAATGGATCAGAATATTCCCCAATTAAAATGGGTACTCCTGTTTTAGATGGGTATCAGCCAGAGAGTTCTTGTTCAAGTGCGACAAATCCTGTACCAGGAGAAATTAGCCTTTTTGAAGTTCAGCCCAAAGCCAATAATACTGAAAATTTTATTTATCTTGGTCGGTTTTCTGAAAAATTACTAACCACATTAGCAGATGAGCCTCATCAAAAGGAAATTAATTTAACTCAAATTATATTTAATGACCTGCTCGATAATTCTCAGGACTTTGTTGTTCAAATTGGGAACATATATAATACAGTAGAGGCAACACCTTATCCCATATATAGCCCAGGAGTGATTCCCTTTGGGATTACTACCATTGGAGATACAATTGAATCGCGAGGAGAGACTCCCTACTCGGGCTACCAAGATCCAACGTTATGGATTGAACAAAACGACTGGAGCAAAGCCGAACAGGTTTATGATTTTTTAATTGACGCACAAACAGCCTATATACATCCTGACAGAGGTGATATTTTGGGGCCTCTTGCCCCCGTTTATATTTGGCCTGGTGATGACGGTAACAAATATGGCCTCAGCAACACCTGGACTTGGAATGGACCAGATCCTAATACTTTTTGGGGAGGTTTTCAGGCCAGGACATTTGAGGCGGGAGCAAGAGGACACTATTTAATTTCTAAAAATCTGAATGCTCCCCTATCTTTGAAAAACAAATCCTATTTGTTTTCTAAGCAATTTTTGAATTGGCTAACTCACTATCTGGAGTCAAATAATGGCTCGACTCCCACTGAGTTTTACAAAGACTCACCTGCACGAAGCACGTATTATGACCCAGGATCAAGCGCTCTTTACTGGCGAGGGGCCTTATACTTGTATTTGTCTTCAGACGACCTTAAGAGTGAGTCCAAGCTTACAATTAGCTATATGTATAATGATATTGTAAATAGGAGTTTTAATATAGCCTTGGATAACTCAAAGGAATTCTACGGGGGATTGTTTGATAAAAATCAGATAAGTACTCCGAGAAGCTATTCTTACTGGTATGCTGAATTAATTGAAACATTATCACTTAGCTATAAGTTTAAAGATCAATTAAACTGATAAAGCTTTTCAAGTTTCTTTTTAACTGCAAAAAGCTGATCAGAGGACCATAGGATTGGGTTAAAAACCACCTATTTTTCACGAAGGGAGTTGGATGATTTCAGTAAGCTCTAGTCCAAAGGCTTTGAGGGCCACTTTTTTAGTGGAGTGATGTGCGAGTAGCTTAAACCTGGTAACCCCGCAGGCCCTTAGGATTTGGGCCCCCAAACCATATTCACGGTCTTCCATAGAAACATGAGAGTCGGCGGCAGCAAACTGCAACCCCAGGCGGTGGGCACATTGCGGGTAACTGCCTTGCCCCCTAATAAATAATATTAACCCATTCTCTAGTTTTGTAAAAAATTCGAAAACAGTTTCGAGTTGAGATTTTTGCCCCATAAGGGGCTCTTTGATTACCTTTAAAAAATCTTCTTGCTGCACTCGAACTATTATTGGTTGATCTAAAGTAATTTCACCTTTTTGAAAAACAAGGTGTTGCCAGCCATCGATAAGACTTTCAAAAACTCTGATTTTCCATCCTTCGGGTAACTGAAATGAGGGGAGCTGGGTAACCTCTTTAACCAAGGTTTCACGGGCAAGACGATATTCAATTAGATCCGCGATTGTGCCAATTTTAAGATCGTGTTTTTGGGCAAACTCTTTTAATTCGGGAACCCGGGCCATTGAGCCATCATCATTCATAATTTCGCAAATAACTGCTGAGGGCCTGAGACCAGAAAGAAGCATTAAATCAACGCTGCCTTCGGTGTGGCCAGCCCTTTTTAGCACTCCTCCTTGGCGAGCACGAATAGGAAACACATGCCCCGGTGACCTGACATCAGCACTTTTAGATTTGGGGTCTGAAGCCACCAAAATAGTATGGGCCCTATCAGCGGCAGAGATACCTGTGCTCACACCGTGAGCAGCCTCTATGCTAACCGTAAAAGCTGTTTTATTTGGAGTTTGATTTTCGTCAAGCCCAACCATTGGTTTTAAGGCAAGGCGATCCGCCTGCTCACCACTCATCGCTAAGCAAATGAGCCCCCTAGCATAAAGGGCCATAAAGTTAATATTCTGAGAAGTTGCAAATTGAGATGGTAACACAAGGTCGCCCTCGTTTTCGCGATCTTCATCATCAACTAGAATGATCATTTTTCCATTTTTTAGATCTAAAATGAGTTCATCAATCGAGTGAAATTGATTTTCAGTTTTATAATCGAATGGCCTTTCTTTATTATTGTACGATTGATGACTGCTCGCTTTAGAATCATGAATAATAATAGTTGTATTAGCATTAGCATCAACAGAAGGCGTATCTGCATTAACAAGGATAGCATTATGAGTGGCATTAGTAGAAATAGAAGCTGCCGTAGCGACAGCATGAGTCGTATTTTTACTATTAGTAGTAACTACATTTTTAGTATTACCTTTAATTAAACTATCTGATTTCATCTGGCACCTTTTTGGTCTTTTAGATAATGAACTAAACCCCTAGCAAAAGAGTCGATTTCGAAATTAAGTTTATCTCCTTTTTTAATATCGCTCAGTCTTGTTCTTTTTAAAGTTTCAGGAATTAAACAAACCTCAAAGTCATTTGGTCCAACATCGTTAATTGTTAAACTAACCCCATCAAGAGCGCAGCTCCCTTTAGGCCATACATAGTCGGCAATATCCATGGGCTTTTGAATTTTAAGTATAACCGATTCTCCCTGACGGGTTACATTTAACACCTCAACCTGGGTGTCGACATGACCTGTTACCAAGTGCCCATCAAGCCTCTGGTTATAACGAAGCGCTCGTTCAAGGTTAACTTTGAAATTTACTAGAGCATGGGGATCGGCCACGCCCAAAACCTTGAGTGTCTCAAAGGCTAAGGCAAATTGAAATTGATCTTCGTCTGTTACCCGCTCAAGAGTCAGACAAACCCCGTTAACAGCAATTGAATCACCTAATTTTGAATCATTAAAGGACTCGGGCCGTTTAATCCAAATGCGAACAATTTGAGAAATGGGTTCTACTTTTTGAATGCTTGATGTGGCTTCGATAATACCTGTAAACATGCCCACCAAACTGCCACAGCTTAAGTTGGTTTGCATCCCCTTTTTTTAAGCGTTAATAGCCATCGAAAGACGTCTTGAGTAAGATTCGCTAAGCTCGGGATCGGCAAGCTTAGCGATTAAGGCAATTACAATTGTTTTAGCAAATCCATTTTGATAGTTTTTTTTTCGGTATAAAACCTCTAAAAGCTCATCTAAAGCCCCTTGAATATTATTAGCTTTGTACTTTTGGGCAGCCGCTATTAAATAGCCCTCGTATTTATCCACAGCTTTATCTACAGATTTTAAACTCAACAAAACAAACTGCACTAAACTTAATAATTGCCCCGCTTCTAAATATTCATTTTGAAATTCTGCAATTTCACTTAAAAGCTCAGGTATTTTATCAAAGCTATTCAACTCAAATAAGATTTTTGCATAGGCGAGCCGATAATCTGACCTTTGTGAAAACTGCTCAAACTGATCCCTAAAAGCTTGCTCTTTTTGGTTTAAATCTAATTGGGTCAAAGATTTTAAAAAATTATCATAGGGACTAACCATATAATTTTTTATTTTTTTTTGGATTTCTTCTTCGGAAATAACTCCTGCAAACTCGTCTACGATTTGACCATTTTTAAAAAATTTAACATTAGGAATTCCGCGAATACCGAATTGCGAGGCTAAATCGGGGTGATCTTCGGTATTAAGTTTTGCCAAAATAAAATCACCATCCATTTGGGTAGCAATACGCTCGAGAATTGGTCTTAACATGCGACAAGGCGCACACCAGGGCGCCCAAAAATCAACAAGGACAAGATGATCAAAGGATGATTGAATGACTTTTTCTTGAAAATTTTGACTTTCAACATCGTAAATAAATTGAGAAGCATTTTGCATATTTACTCCTTTAACATTAATTGGCTAACATCACATGGTTAACATCACTTGGTTAGCAGCACTTAAAAATGATAGCAAGCGCCCATATTAGATCAAAATAAATCAAAACTCAATCAAAGCAAAATCCTCTTTAAAAAATCTTCGCGTTTAATGAGATGTCCACCCATGGCCTGACTGACAGAGGTTAACATTTGCAAATCCATCCATTGAAATCCATATTGGGATTGTAGATATTTTACTAAAAAAACAAAGGCTGCCTTTGATGCATTTGATTTTTTATAAAACATGCTTTCAGCTGAAAAGTAACGATCCGATTTAACGCCATAGATTCCGCCGATCATTTGACTTTGCTCCCAAACTTCGACACTTATTATTTTTTGTTCTAAAAATAACTGTTCGTAGGCAGGAATCATTTGATCAATTATCCAGGTCCCCTCTTGCCCAGGGCGAACCTGCTTTTGGCATTCTCTTATGACCTGAGAGAAGGAGTGATTAACCTGATAGGACCAATTTGATTTTTTAATTACTTTTGCAAGTGATTTTGAAATATGAAGATTCGAAAAGTCTAAAATTCCGCGAGGATCTGGTGAAAACCAAAGGGGCTGAGGAATATCGTCGTGCGGCCAAGGGAAAACGCCTCTTTCGTAGGCCTTGCTTAACCAATGGCTTTGGTATCGCCCACCAACAGCGACAACTCCATGCTCATCGGCCTGTCGGGGATTAAAAATTTTATTCCAATTAATATCTTTAATTTACAGACTCCTTAAATTATTTTCTTGGCATATATCACATATACCACAGTCAGAAGTCGTTTGGTCAAAGTAGGCAGCCATTTGCCTCATCCGACACACCTGATCAGATTTGGCGTATAAAACAAGGGCGTGAAGTTTTTTTTGACTTAATTGAGCTCTGTTTTTATAGACTTTTTGAAAGTCATCTAGACTCATTTGCCCACACCACTGGTAACCTAAAAAGCTTTTTGGTGCGGGACTTAAAATAGATGCTTTTTCGAACCACTTAAGCAAAGTTTCTAGCCTAAAATCTCGACTGCTGTAAAAATGAAGATCATTTTTAGCTTCACTGATTTCAATCCCCGCAAGCCTATCCTTTCGATAGAAAAGCCATTGATAAACATGGGTAACAAAATCCCATTCGGGATTACCCCACTTTATAAAATCCATTTGAGTTAAAATATCTTGCTGATCATACAATAGATAGCCGTAAGAAAGGTTACCATCTCGCCCCGCTCGGCCCACTTCTTGATAATAACTTTCTATTGATCCAGGTAACTCGGCATGAATAACCATTCTTATATCTGATTTGTCGATACCCAGTCCAAAGGCAGGAGTTGCTAACATCAAAATTTTCTGCTGGCTCGACATAAATTTTTTTTGATTTTCTTTTCGTTGTTCAGAGCTTAAATCCCCATGGTAAATAAGCCAAGAGCACCCCATTTGACTTAACTCTTTTCCGACTTTATAGAGGGTTTCAATTAAGCTAAAATATACAAGAACAGCCCCACTCGATGTTTGCCCATAAAGCTCAAATATTTTTTGCGCTTTTGACTGCTCACCATAAATGTCGAGCACATTTAAACTTATTTCTGAGCGCACAACGCTTTGCTGAACTAAAAACCCATTATCTTGTAAGCCAATCCCCAATTGCTTTTGAATATCTTCAACAACAGGGGTTGTTGCCGTAGCCGTTAATGCTAGGGTTAGAGGGTGGCCCAATTTAGCTTTTATTTGGCCTAAAGTTCCATAGTCGGGCCGAAAATCATGGCCCCACTGAGATATCAAATGGGCCTCATCAATAACCAACATTGAAATTTTTTGAAATTCTAGAGACTCTAAAAAACTAGGGTTGCGAAACCGTTCGGGAGTCATAAAAATTAAATGATACTGGCTGTTACTTAGATCCTGGTAAAATTGAGCCTTACTTTTTTGGCCCATTTGAGAGTGAACACCACTGACCTTAATACCCATTTGTCTGGCTCGCCTAACCTGGTCTTCGATTAAGGCAATCAATGGAGTTAAGACAATACAAATCCCTTTTTCTTGATGCCGAGCGGCCCAAAGCTGATAAATTAAGCTCTTTCCTCCGCCCGTTGAGATTAAACATAGGCCAGACTGGTTTTGCTCTAAATGATTGAGGGTTTCGAGTTGAAAATCTCGCAAAGCTTTAAAGTTGGGAATCAATTGAGAGGCATAAGATGCCCAAGTCATACCGCCGTGCATTAGCCTTCCTTGAAAAAACCTGTTTAAATTTTGCAAGTTCAATAGCACCATGGTATCGAAAAAAGTTCAATCTTTTGCGAAACAATCAATCTGTTTATTACGAAAGGACCGGAGTATGTCAAAAAAATGGGATATTAACCTAGTACGCAATATCGGTATTTCAGCTCATATCGATTCGGGTAAAACAACTTTATCTGAGCGTATTTTATTTTACGGTGGTAAAATTCACGCGATTCATGAGGTTAAGGGAAAAGACGGCGTTGGCGCTACCATGGACTTTATGGATCTTGAAAGAGAAAAAGGGATTACCATTCAGTCAGCCTGTACTCAGGTAACATGGAAAGACTTTACAATTAACTTAATCGACACCCCCGGGCACGTTGACTTTACAGTTGAAGTTGAAAGATCTTTGCGCGTTTTAGATGGAGCTATTTTAGTTCTTTGCGGAGTTGCCGGAGTTCAGTCTCAGTCGATTACGGTTGATAGACAAATGAAACGATATGGCGTTCCTCGTTTAGCTTTTGTTAATAAATTAGATCGCCAGGGTGCAAATCCTTTTCGTGTTCAAGAAGCTTTAGTTGAAAAGTTAAAACTTAATGCCGTTATGTACCAAGTGCCTATTGGGCTTGAAGAAAATCACAAAGGGATTATTGACCTTGTTCAAATGAAAGCCTTTTTAAATGAAGGCTCTCAGGGGGAAACAATTACAGAAATCCCTATTCCCGAAGAACTTAAAAACCAAGTTAATGATTACCGTCAAAGACTCATCGAAAAACTTGCCGACGTTGATGAAGGCATTGGTGAAAAATTTTTAATGGAAGAGGAAATTAGCGTTGATGAAATTAAAGCCGCCACTCGAAAGGCTGTTATCTCGTTAAAACTTGTACCTGTTTTTTGTGGCTCTGCTTTTAAAAATAAAGGCGTTCAACATGTGTTAGACGGTGTTACTAACTATTTACCAACTCCTGCTGAGAAAAAAGAATTTGCTCTTGATCTAGAAAACAATGAAGCAAAGATTGATCTTATCCCTGACGAAAAAAAGCCCCTAGTTGCCCTTGCTTTTAAGCTTCAGGATACTCCCTTTGGACAATTAACATTTTTGAGAATTTACCAAGGCCTTTTAACCAAGGGCGATTTTATTATTAATACAACCACAAAAAAATCGGTCAAGGTGCCAAGGGTTGTTCGAATGCACGCAGAAGATATGAAAGATTTAGATCACGCTTCGGCTGGTGACATTGTAGCCCTGTTTGGTATTGATTGCGCTTCGGGTGATACATTTGTTCATGACGGCACAGATGTAGCTATGCAGTCTATGCATGTTCCTGATCCTGTGATTTCGTTAGCAATTAGCCCTAAAGATAAAAGCTCTCAAAATAATTTTTCTAAGGCTTTGCAAAAGTTTAGAAAAGAGGATCCCACTTTTAGAGTTTATCGCGATGAGGAATCGGCTGAAACAATTATTCAAGGGATGGGAGAATTGCACCTTGAGATTTATGTTGAACGGATGAAACGTGAGTTTGGATGCGAAGTTAATGTGGGACAACCCCAAGTGGCTTATCGTGAAACCATTACTAGAGAAGCTGAATATGACTACCAACATAAAAAACAAACAGGTGGTTCGGGTCAGTACGCAAAAGTTGTTGGAAAAGTTGTACCTATGGAGCCAAGAGAAGATGGGGTAACATTTACCTTTGAAAATAAAGTTGTGGGAGGAAGAATTCCAAGAGAATTTATCCCCGCAGTTGAAGAAGGCTTTAAAGAGCAATGCGCCAAGGGACCACTTATTGGATTTCCTATTGTCAACATTCAAGTCGAATTAAACGATGGAGCTTACCATGATGTGGATTCGAGCTATATGGCCTTTAAAATTTGCGCTATGGCAGCCATGAGAGAGGTTTACCAACAAGCCAAGCCTGCCGTTTTAGAGCCCATTATGAAACTTGAAACAACCGTGCCTGATGAATACCAAGGCTCTGCTACGGGGCAAATCAATCAAAGACGAGGAGTTATTATTAATACCTCTGCGATCGAAGGAAGTGCCGTTATTGAAGCTCATGTTCCTTTATCTGAAATGTTTGGTTACTCAACTGACTTAAGGTCGGCAACCAAGGGCAAAGGCGAGTTTTCTATGGAGTTTAGCCACTATTCGCAAGCACCAAGAAACATTCAAGAGGATTTGGCCAAAAAATACCAAGCCAAAAGGGCCGCAGAAAACAAATAGTATTGATACTTTTTATGTTAAACTCGACCTAATAGGGTTTAATAAATTATGTTTTAGTTATGATTCAGGGGAGCATTGCTCCCCTGAATTTTTTCGTATATGATCGTTAACTTATGGTTTCATTGATTGTTTTATTTTTAGCCGTTCTTATTATTAGCTTTTTATGCTCACTTGTAGAGTCGGTGTTTATCTCAACCACCCATTCTTTTGTTGCTCTTGCCGTAAAAGATGAAGAGCCTTTTGGCCCCCTTTTGGCGCATTTAAAGGAAAATGTAAATAAACCCATTACAGCTATTATCACATTTAATACCTTATCTAACACTTTGGGCTCTGCCCTACTTGCAACGGTTGCCTACGAAGAGTTTGGAAACATTGGGGTTTCGATTGTTACTGGGGTTTTAACTCTTGGAATTTTAATAATAAGCGAAATTTTGCCAAAGGTTATTGGCGCCACTTATTGGAAAATTTTAATTCCCTATGCCGTATACGTTATTCAAGCAATGATTATGTTGATTTATCCCATTGTCTGGATTTCTGAGTATGCCACACAAAAAATTAGAGATGATGACATGAATGGTAGCCTAACCCGCGAAGAGATGATCGCCTCGGCCGAGCAAAGCGCCGAAGAAGGCGAAATTAAAAAACAAGAGGGCAATATTATTAAAAACTTGCTCACTTTGAGTAGCCTTTTTGTTGCCGATATCATGACCCCTCGATCGGTTATTTTTGCCCTTTCCTCGGAAAGCACGGTGGCAGAAATTTTTAATAAATATAAGCCCATTCGCTTTTCAAGAATTCCCGTTTATGAAGAATCCCTTGATCATATTGTAGGGGTAACCATGCGATATCAAATTCATGAAGCCGTATCAAATGATCAAGATAGCGTTAAGCTAAAAGATATTTTAACCCCTGCCACAACCGTTTCTGAAAAAATGACAGTGGCTGGCTTATTAGAATTTTTAATAAAAAAGAAAATTCATTTGGCGGTGGTTGTTGATGAGTATGGAATTGTTACTGGCCTTGTGAGCCTTGAAGATGCCATAGAAACACTTTTAGGCGTTGAAATTGTTGATGAGCTTGATCACGTTACCGACATGAGGCAATACGCTCTTGATCAATGGGCCCTCAGAAAAGGCCAAGTACGCCGAAATTAGGTGCAGCATAAAATATGAAATTGCCAGATGAGTAAATTAAAAATAAATCAAAAAATATCAAAACATATCCTTCCTGAATGGCTTGATAAACTTATTATTAACACTCTTGATCAGCATTTTAAAATATCTATCAATGAAACCAAAGTTATATCCGAATCAATTGTTAAATTATCACGTTACTATTTAGAAAACCCACTGGGAAAAACACCTTGGGAAGAGCCATGGTGCCAACTCGCGCATTTATGTTACTTTTTACCACTCAACTATTTGCGAAATGACAGCGTCTTTAAAAAATGCCAAGAAGTTAACCCTTCTTTTAAATCATTTAGACGCTTGATTGATTTTGGATCTGGGCTTTCACCAACAGCATGGGCCTTTAAAGAACTGAAAGAACTAGGCGAAATAAGCAACCCAAATAACAACCTCAATGACAATTTAAATGGCAACCCGCATACCTGCGAAATCTTACTGATGGATCATTCGAAAGCGCCTTTTGCTCTTTTAAATAAGATGGGCCTAAAATATAATCAATCGGCTTTAAGCCATTTTAATGACTCTGACTTTTTTAAAGAGAGCTTAGTCACTTTTTCTTATTCACTTACAGAATTTAATGAAAACCACTTTCCCCCTTGGATTGATCGAGCGGAGAATCTTTTATTTATCGAGCCAGGAACTCAAGACGATGGACGAAGGTTATTACAGCTAAGAAAGACCCTATTAGCCAAAGGTTACTCGAGCCTAGCCCCTTGCACAGGTGACAATGAATGCCCCCTTTTGCTCCATTCAAATTCAGATTGGTGTCATGATAGAATCAACATTGAAATGCCTGAATGGTATTATGAAATCGAGAAATTTTTGCCAATGAAAAATTCGAGCTTAACTTTTACCTACCTCTATTTATCAAAAACTGTGACTCGATTTAAAAATCAAAATCAGGAAGCTCGAATTATTGGTGATCCCCTTTATGAAAATGGAAAAATCAGACAAGCCTGCTGCCGCAACTCAGACCGTGAGTTTTTAAGCTGGCTTGAGAGAGATCTTGCAAAAAAAAATAATACTGATTTTTTTGAGTTACCAGAAAGAGGCTCTCTTTATTCGCTTTCTGCTGTCGATAACTTTGAATTAAAAGGAAAGCAGTCCCAGCGGGAATTAAGAATTAAGAATTAAGAATTAAGAATAACTTGATGCTAAAAAATGGCGTTGCATATTAGTTACTTGCCTTAATAATAATATTATATGTATCTCTTGCTAGAATTTAACAATTTTCACCCTAAACCCCTATAAATATATTAGACTTCTTTCATATTGATTTGTTCTTAAAATGGGGAAATTGGCTTCAGATAAAGGAATAAGGGAAAAAAGGACACGAAAGAATAGTAGAACTATTTTGAGTGCCCTTTTTTCCCTTATGACACAGAGCTGGAGGCAATTACGCCGCTTTAAGCATAAATCAATATGAAAGAAGTCTATTACCCCAATAGCGCTCCACTAAGAGCTTGGGGGAGCTCAAAGGTGAGCCATTCCTTTTACCCTTGAGGCCTCATGCGCATGGATAGCCATCTAAGCATGCAGAGGCCAGGATGGCCGTGCCTCAAGGGTAAAAGGAATGGCTCACCTTTGAGCTGTGAAAAAACTTTTTGGCATCAACTATTTATCATTAAGAGGCCTCATGCATGGAGAGGCATCATGCATGGAGAGGCCTCATGCGCATGGATAGCCCCACCACCTCAAGGATTAAGGACAGCCGCCTGATCCTTTAATCTCAGATTGCAGACGATCGCCAACGACAACGGGGTCTGTTTCTTGACCATTTTGAGTTGCTTGGGCATAAATTGCGCACATTGGATTTTGCAACTCAGCTGATTGACAAGATGTCTGATAAGTTACGATTGCAATTTCACCCATAGTTTGAGAGTCGGCAAAACAAACCTCAGCGGCCACAGCGGTGGCGCAGGTTTCTGGACTTGTTCTGCAAGCCGAAGCTATAGCCCCTGTCAATTTATTAATAACAGTGGCCACACTTGCTAGAGAAGCCATAATTGTCATACCTTTTGATCCTGATTTAGAACAATAATCCATAACACTTTGACTGTCGGTAACTGCATTTGCGCCATCAAATGCAAGCAACCCAATGGCTGCTGCAGTACCCGTTGTACCAGAGCCCCCTGAGTTCTCAATTTGCTCTGCAATTAAAATAAGCCGCTGAGGATTAGCAAAACCATACTTAATAAAAAGAGCAGAACATTTGAGTAAATAGGCCTGAGGGGAGTCAAGCGAAGCCAGCGGAGCTACACAATTTTGAGCGGCATCACCCTCTTGAAATCCAACTTTATCAAGACAGTTTTGCGCCTCGACGATTAATGACTCTTCAGGCTTTGTACCCTGACATGAGAGTAACATTAAAAAGGTGGTAACAGATAAAACTTTTGCAAATTTAATATGGCTCACAATACCTCCATGAAAAACTATCAAGAAAAGCCAAAGCTAAGCTCAATAGATATCTACAAAAGAGGTATCGACATTATTAAAATAAACTTAAATGCAAAAAAAAATAGAATTAAAACCTATATTTAAGGCCTGCCCTAGCCAGACCTAGCAGTGGCAGACCTTATCGATTAAACTTTTTAGGAGTTAGGTTAATGAGTGGGACAAAAGCATTTCTCTATATTTAGGTATTGACCAACTTTCGTCGCTAAGCCTTAGCTCAATTTGATCGCATGAATCACGCAAACTATCAATGGCAGGCTTTAGGGCCTTCATGATTGATTCGGCTTTAGCAAAAATATTTTCTGTATTTTCTATTGTTTGAATCGCAAGGGTTAACTCAGAAATTGCTGGTAACAAGTTTTGAACTAATTGCTGATCTTTTTCAAGGTCCGCCTGATATAGCTCCTGAGTTCGAGCAGAGAGCTGAGAAATTGCCCCTAGTAATTGAATTTTTTTTGAAAGATGCCTTTCTATTTGGGGAGCAACAATGGTTTGAGCCATGTCGAGTAACACTTTGGCTTCGAGCTCAATTGATTTATTATACTTTTCGACAAAAATGTGATGATGACTTTCAAGCTCTTCTTTAGAGAGAACCTTTAAATCGAGTAAAAATTTAACTCTGTCATGGTCTCCAAAAAACTTAAAGGCTTCGACAGAATTTGAAGCAATGGGAAGTCCCCTTTTTTTTGCTTCTAGCTTCCAGTCATCGGAGTAACCGTTACCTGCAAAACGAATGGTTTTTGAATTTTGAATAGATGATCGAACCCAATTGAGTATGGCTTCATCGCGGTCAGAATTGACCAACATGGGTTTTAGCTCTTTAGAGGCAATATCAAAGGCCTCGCTCACGGCCGCATTTAGAATCATCATAGGGTAACTTGGATTAGCCGATGAGCCGACCGCACGAAATTCAAATTTGTTACCCGTAAAGGCAAAAGGAGAGGTTCGATTGCGATCTGTGTAATCTTTTGAAACATCCGGAATTTTGCTAATCCCTAAATCAATAATCTCTTTAGCAGAAGCCTTTAACTCTCGCTTGTGCTCGATACTTTCAAGAATATCATCAAGCAGTCCACCTAAAAATACCGAAATAATTGCGGGTGGAGCTTCGTTAGCACCCAATCGGTGATCGTTACCTGCTGAAGCTATTGAAGCTCTTAAAATATCAGCATGACGATATACGGCGTTTAATATAACGGCCAAAATAGCTAAAAATCGTAAATTTTGATGAGGCGTTGAGCCTGGCTCTAATAAGTTTTCCCCTTTATCATTGGCAATGCTCCAGTTGCAATGCTTGCCACTCCCATTGACTCCGGCAAAAGGCTTTTCGTGAAGTAAGCAAATAAGGCCATGCTTAAGGGCAACCCGTCTTAGTGTTTCCATTGTAAGAACATTGTGATCTACGGCAATATTTAAATCTTCAAAAATAGGAGCTAATTCAAACTGACTAGGGGCCACTTCGTTATGACGAGTCTTAACCGGAATCCCAAGCTGAAAAAGTTCTTTTTCGGCATCGGCCATAAAGTTTTTTACTCGAGTCGGAATAGCTCCAAAGTAATGGTCTTCAAACTGTTGCCCTCGGGCTGTTGTTGCCCCAAGCAAACTTCGGCCTGTCATATAAATATCGGGCCGAAGAGAAATAAAATTTTTATCAATTAAAAAGTACTCCTGCTCGGCCCCCAGGGTGCAATTGACTCGCTTAACATCAATATCACCTAGTAACTTTAAAAATTCACAAGCTTTTTGTGAAATAACTTCGGTTGATCTTAACAGGGGGGTTTTCATATCTAAGGCCTGACCGTGGTAACCAAAAAATACACAGGGAATACATAATGTTTTAGTGTTACCATCTTCTAATATAAAAAGGGGCGAAGATGGATCCCATGCCGTATAACCACGAGCCTCAAAAGTTGATCTCATGCCGCCATTAGGAAAGCTTGATGCATCAGGCTCACCTTGAATAAGCTGCGAACTTGTAAATTTCTCGATAACGCTTAACTCAGAATGATGCGAATGGTGAATAGAAACAAAGGCATCATGTTTTTCTGCAGTTAATCCCGTCATAGGCTGAAACCAGTGACAAAAGTGCGTGGCCCCTTGATTTACAGACCAGTCTTTAACAACAAGGGCTATCGCATCAGCGGTGTCTTTGCTTAATTTTTTGCCGTGATCTAAGGACCATAGTAAATCCTGGTAGGCTTCTTTTGATAGCTTTTCACGCATGTTACCCAGACCAAAGGAATGACTACCAAAATAATGAGAGATCGGCTCTGAGGGAACTTGAGATGTAGAGTTTAAATGAGCTGAGTTTTTAGATATAGCTTTTTGAAGCGCCAAAAAACGCTGTTGATGCATAAGAACCCCTTTGTTTTCTTTAAAGACCTCGAGTTAAATCAGCCTTTAAAAAGTTTAAGTTATGAACTGGCAAAATAAGACACCTTACTTTACAAATTCAAAATCAAAATATCAAACAGCTTGATTAAATTCAAGTAATTTGACCAGTCGACATTTTTACATGATGAGTGAATACTAAAAAAGCTTTGCACAGATCAAAGGTGAGGTACTCTTTTTATCTTTGAGGTCTCGGCGCGCATGGATAGCCCACCTTTGATTTCCCCCCAAATTTTAGCAGGAATGCCGAAAAGGGAGTGTTAGACTTTGTTCCTATCGAGTTGCGCCTAAAATGGCATAACTCCAGCTACAGCATTGTATCGTAAAAAATAAAAGTCTAATAAGAAAATTAAATCATAGAAGTTTCTTCTAGGTTGGATCTTTGAATTAAAATATCTTCTAACGTAGATCCCGTTAAATACTGTTCAGACATCATTTTAGCAGGTGTTACTGAGTTTTTAAACCGCATTTGATAAAGCTCGATTATTTTTGGATCAAACCCGATACTTTCAAGGGTTTTAGATGCTTGCTCAAAAAAATCATCAAGCACCATACCTATGCCATCAGCTGCTAAACCTTTTTTTGAAACCTCACCCAATTGATATATTCTGTCTTGATGCTTAGCGCGCCCTTTAAGTTGATCTGAAAAAAACAGAGCCAAAAAAATTCCGAATTGAGCCCTAATCTCCTGAAGAGATGAAGGCATATCAAAAATTTTAAATTCAAACCGATTGTTTTCGTGAGGATGTATCTCAATAGGAGGGGCTATGTAACTTCTTTTAAACATCCGGTAACTGTGACCTAGCTTGTTTTTTTGATAATACCAGGGTTTTGAATTTAAAAAGGGACTCGCAACACTGAGAGCGCTTAAAGCAGGGGCATAATAATTGATTTTGGCCAGTAGATCTTTTTGATCAACGGTGTCCATAACAGATTTTGGAACCCCTACATTAATATCAGGCCCGTAAGTTGTCATAACCTCCATTGACCACTGCCAATAATCATGACGTCTTTTATTTTGCGGCCCTTCAAACTCAGATTCAACGGGATGATGGGATAGCGCTGTTATATCTAAATTATATTTAGATAGAGTTTTTTTTAATCGGCCATGCAAAGTTTTGTGAATTTGAATTAAATCATCTAAACTACAACAAACAGGTGTGCGAATCTCAATCCCTTTAGGGAGAAGCTCTTTAGGGTCATCTTCCATGTTAGGAAGGTGGTAACCCTCAACAACAAAAGGCATCTTTTTTTTGTGCGGAGGCTCCAATTCTAAATCAGCTAATGAGGGCATATCAGAGATATCAATCTCTTCTAGAATTTGATTGATTTGAGAAAAAGTAACATCTTTATGCCATAAAGGCTTAAAAGGATTTTTATTAAGAATAATATACTCGGATTCGAGACCAAATTTTAATTCATTTTTTAACGCCATTACGAATCTCCTTTTTAATAATAAGACTTTATAAGTTTCACTTCACTTCATTTCATTTCATTTCACTTCACTTCACTTCACTTCACTTCATTTGATTTAAATTTGATTTGATTTA
>DYOP01000024.1:20863-31221 GCA_020720425.1 Bdellovibrio sp.
TCCCCCCTCAAAAGGCCAGAATCAGAAATTCTTATTTCGCAGAATCAAATTAAAAGACATACTGGGTCTAGTGAATATAATTGTTTTAATTTTATTAATAGCTGGATTAAAAATTGCCTCTATTCGCCTTATTAAATCTGGGGGGGTTTTAGGTTTTTTTTTACTTTTCCCATTGGTAACAAATGCAGAAATCTTAAGAAGTTCGCACGAAACGATTAGAAGCTTGGGAACAGGAGGGGTGCGCATTGTTGAGCCCAATATGGGCCATTCACACGCCTGGAACCCTGCTTATTTAGGTTATAATTCGGGCCTTAATTTAACCCTCTTTGACGCTGGTCTTGGGCTTAATGGTCAACAAGCTTATAATAACTTTAGCGAAGTCAATTGGAGCGCTGGCCTTTCGGCCTGGAACGATATTTACGGCAAGCCTCTTTGGCTTGGTGGCTCGGCCCTTATGGGTGTAGCTCTTGGGAATATTGGCTTAGCTTATAATAAAACCTATGATTTAACTGTGTTACTAACTGACCCCATACTCCCCATTTTGAATGCAAATTATTATGAGGATGAGTACTACGTTTTAGGTTGGGGAACAAAACTTGAAAATGGGTTAGCGGTAGGAGTTAACCTAAAAAAAATCAATCGAATTGGTGGTAACATTTCAATAGGAACCACGACCTTAACTGATCCCGCTTTTACAAATGATTTTCAGAATAATTTAATTAACCAATTTACAGCTTATGGATCAGGATATGGAGCGGATCTTGGCTTATCATATAAATGGGATATGCCGTTTAACCCCCAAGTAGGGCTTTCTTGGCAAGATGTTGGGCACACCACTTTGACACCATCAGACCCTTCAAATCCGGTAACAGGTCTAAACGAAAATATGATTCTAACGGCCAGTTTTTTTCAGGATTATTTTTTAGCCGGCCTTGCTGGCGGAATTGAATATCGCCATATCAGAAATAACGAAGAGCAGATTGGCAAAAAAATTCATGTCGGCACCGAATTACAATTTTTATTTACAGATATTCGCGTTGGCTTTTATCAAGGTTACCCATCTTACGGACTTGGTGTAAATTTGTTTATTGCTCAACTTGATGCCGCTTACTATAATGTTGAATCGGGAGAGTACCCGGGGCAAACCCCTCAAGAACGAATTCAGATATCATTAAATATGGAGTTTGGTTTTGACCCAAGCTTTAAATTACTTGAATTCGGCGGTCAAAAACGACGCCTTAAAAAAAGACGCTAAAATTAAATTTTCGATTTGATCTCTTGCCCCGCCCCTAAAACCTAATGATAATATCCTTCGTTTAATATTAAGTTATCCATAGATTAACGTAATTGGGATCTAACTATATATTAAAAAAGGAGGGGCATAATGGAACGTTTATTTTCATTTTTTGGTCTTTTTGTTTTACTGGGAATTGCCTGGATGTTTTCAAATAATCGCTCAAAAATTAATAAAAAAATAATTTACTGGGGCACGGGGCTTCAGTTTACTTTTGCTTTTTTAGTTTTGGGAATACCCGCGATTGGTTTTGAAGGCCCTTTACAGTGGGCCTTTGCGATTGCAAACAATGCTATCATTGCCCTATTAGATTTTACTGCACATGGTAGCCGCTTTGTTTTTGGCGACCTTATTGACACATCGAAGTTTGGATTTGTATTTGCCCTACAAGTGTTACCTACAATTATTTTTATGGCCGCAATTATGTCGGTTGCTTACCATATAGGAATCATGCAAAAAATCGTTCATGGGATTGCTCTGGTTATGCAAAAGCTTTTAAACACAAGTGGAGCTGAGTCTTTATCTACAGCCGCCAATGTTTTTGTTGGCCAAACAGAAGCCCCGCTGGTTATTAAGCCTTATATTAAAAATATGACTCAATCTGAACTATTTGCCATAATGGTTGGCGGAATGGCTACCGTAGCTGGCGGAGTTTTAGCCGCTTATGTGGGGTTACTTAAAACTCGGATTCCTGATATTGCAGGCCACCTTTTAACAGCCAGCGTGCTATCGGCACCCGCTACTTTAGTTATTTCAAAAATAATGATCCCCGAAGTTGAAAAACCCGAAACATTAGGAAAAATCCCCTCTCAATCGCAAGAGGATGCACCCAGTAATATGATTGAAGCCATTGCCAATGGGGCAACCGAAGGACTGCAACTGGCATTAAATGTTGGCACAATGTTACTGGCTTTTATTGCCTTAATCGCCATGGTTGACGCAGGATTTGGCTATCTTGGCCAAATGATTGGATTTGATAGCTGGGGGCAAAACTTGGTATCTTCACTGGGTAGCGCTGAGGGCGGGGGGGCCGTGCCAAAACTAAGCTTATCTGTAATCTTTGGATGGGTTTTTGCGCCAATCGCTGTTTTTTTAGGAATACCTTGGAATGAAGCCCTTTTAGCGGGAGGATTGCTAGGAGAAAAAGTAGCTCTTAATGAGTTTGTTGCTTACTTACATTTATCCCAAAATATGAGCCAAATGAGCGATCGAAGCGTTGTTATATTATCCTACGCACTCTGCGGATTTGCGAATTTTTCGTCTATTGGGATTCAAATTGGCGGAATAAGCGCCATCGCTCCGAACAAGAAAAAAATGCTAGCCAATCTTGGAGTCAGGGCCGTCATTGGCGGAACTTTAGCTTCGTTTATGACGGCGGCCATTGCTGGTCTATTAACTTAAACTTAGTAACGATACTCTTGTAAAAGCTCTTCTACCATTTTAACTTCAAACTTGGCCCGTTTGATTAAATCAACTGCATCTGATTGCTTTAAATCCCCTTGAGACATTTTTTGGCAGAGGACAAATTCTAACTCATCAGTCTGTTGGTAAATAGATTCATGCTGAGGCCATAAGTTTTGCTCACTGTTACTACCGCCCATACAAAGGGGGATAAAGTGATCAATTTTAAATTTATTTCTTGGCATTTTTGTTGTTTGATAGCCCAACTCTTTATCGTAGGTATTCATAACTTTGCGTTTTGTTTTTGAGTCTACGTTGCGCTCGCAATAGGCAATTCGCTCGGGGTAACGGTAAGCATCAGGCCTTTGACATAACTCACCTGGGGTTAAATGTGCATCCGGCATTTTAGGAAACTTATCCGAAGCCAAAACAGAAAAATTAAAAGATAAAACTATAAAAACAGCCGCGAGTTGCATTTTTTTTGACATGTACATCCCCTCTTTGTGCTTATCAAATGTTTGCTTATCAAATATTTACTTATCAAAACGTTCAGCTATAGTGTCTGATCTACCAACACTTTAAAAGTTAGGATACTGTCAAATCACGCCTTGCATTAGTCTGCTGCTGCGCAACAGTCGGTAATCCATCCATGCTTGTCTGGTATTTCTCCGTACTGGATGCCCGAAATTTGCTCGTATAGCTTTTTAGCATACTTAAAAGGTTCATAACTTAACCCCAAATCTTTACCCTGATCACTAGGGGCACCTGAAAAATCGAGCTTAAACTGAGCTGAAGTCAGCTCTCCAATAGGAGAGATAACCGCAGCTGTACCCGTACCAAAAGCTTCGGTCAGTTTATTTTGACTTTTTAGATCGACAAGCTCTTTCCATGGAATTTTTCTTTCAACAACTTTAAGACCCATTTCTTTTAAAAGATCTATAACGACTTGCCTAACTCCCCCAGGCAAAATGGTGCCATCAAGCGCTGGGGTGTGGGCCTCTTTACCATCAATGATAAAAAAGACATTCATAGTCCCAACTTCTTCAACAAATTGACGGGTCACATCGAGCCATAAAACTTGAGCATAACCATTTTGTTTGGCCTGATAGGCTGCCTTTAAGCTGCCTGCATAATTAGCCGCAGCTTTTGTTGCCCCAAGCCCCCCCGGGGCCGCCCTGACGTACTCGGGTTCGACCCAAATTTTAACGGGCCCTAAGCCTTCTTTATAGTAACTCGAAACCGGGGATGCGATTACAAAAAAACGATATTCATCGCTTGGTCTAACGCCCAAAAAGGCTTCTGTGCCAATGAGTGTTGGCCTTAAATATAAACTGCTACCGCGAGAAGTCGGAACCCAGCTTTGATCAATTTCAACAAGCGCCCTGATGCCCTCGATAAAAGTTTCTTTTGAGGGCATTTCCATGCATAAACGATCAGCCCCCTGTTGCATTCGCAAATAATTAAAATCAGGATTAAATAAAACGGTCCGCCCACTCGTGGTTTGACGAAAAGCCTTCATGCCCTCAAAAAGAGCCTGACCATAATGAAGCACACTTGAACCTGGGTCTAAAGAAAGTGGCCCATAGGGAACAATTTGAGGTTCGCCCCATCCGCGACTTCGATTGTAATCGGCAATGAACATATGATCTGTAAAGTATCGACCAAATCCGAGATCATTTGTAGGCTTACTTTTTAGCTGATTTGTTTTTTGAATTTTCAGATACTCTCCCTCACAACGACTTGCCCGTTAGCTAAAAGCGACTAAGCAGGTGTTACCATGCATAATCAAAAAATCTAAAGTTATAGCAATAGATATATTAGAACTCAGATCTTTTTACAATAGACTTCTTTCACACTTAGTTGTGATTAAAATGGTCAAACTGACTACATATAAAGATAAAAATTGAAGGGGGAGGGGCGCAAGAGCGGGAGCTGTTTTAAGCTTGAATTGAAATAAAAAAAGTCTGAGACCTTAGACTTTTTTTTAGATCAACAGGTTGCATGAAATTCAATTTAATTAAAAATGACTTTGACTGATTTAAATAAACAAAGCTATTTTTTATTTTAATTTAGGCTACCATTTAACCAAACTCTTACAATTTAGGTAACACGTAAGTCAAATGAAAGATAAAATAACAACTCTCGATCGCCCCATTCAAGTAAAAAAATTTGGTGGAACTTCGGTTGGCTCTATTGAGCGCATACATAACGTGGCTCGAATCGTTATTGAGTCTTTAAAAAATAATTACCCCGTTGTTGTGGCCTCAGCCATGTCGGGCGAAACAAATCGATTAGTAGCCTTGGCCGAAGAAGCCTTTCCTCATTATAAAGGGCCCGCTTACGACATGTTACTTGCCTCGGGCGAACAAGTGGCTATTGCCCTTTTAGCTATGGCTATTGAAAGACAGGGCTATAAAGCAAAACCCTATTTGGCCCATCAAATTGGGATTCAAACAGATAATGTTTCTTCTAAAGCTCGCATTCAGCATATCCAAACAGAACAAATTTTAAAAGACCTTAAAGAGGGAATCATTCCGATTATTGCCGGCTTTCAAGGGGTTGATGAAAATTTTAATATTACAACTCTGGGGCGCGGAGGATCAGACACTTCTGCAGTGGCTATTGCGGCCGCATTAAAAGCTGACGCATGTGAGATTTATACAGATGTACCGGCTGTTTTTTCGGCAGATCCAAGACTTGTGCCTTTAGCAAAAGAAATTAAAGAACTTACCTTTGAAGAAATGATGGAAATGGCCTCTCTGGGCTCTAAAGTTTTACACATTAGAAGTGTTGAGCTTGCTGCTAAATTTGGTGTAAAAATTCATGTGCGCTCAAGTTTTCAAGAGCGGGAAGGAACCTGGGTTATGGATTCAGTTCAAAATTTAGAAAAACCTGTTGTTTCGTCTGTCACCCACGACGCCAACACTTCGGTTGTTAAAATAAATAATCTTCCTGAAGGAGTTAGTGGACTTGCTCAACTTTTTGAACACTTAGCTCAAAAAGGGATTGTTGTTGATATTATTTCACAAACCCACCTGCCCGAAGGACAAAGGTTGGCTTTTTCAGTCCCCTCGGAAGACCTTTATCAAGCGGTTACCATTACTCAAAATTTATTTACTCAAATGCATAAGCTGCCGGCTCAAATCGAAACCATGGATAAAGTGGCAAAGGTTAGCATTGTCGGAGTTGGAATGCGCAACCATCCTGGGGTTGCGGCCCATTTTTTTAAAATTTTAGCTAAGCAAAATATCCCTATTTTTTTGGTAACAACATCTGAAATTAAAGTCAGCGCTATTATCCCGAGCGAAAGTCTACAAAAAGCAGCTCAATCGCTGCATACAGCCTTTTCGTTAGATCAACTTTCAAAAGAAACATGAATAAATTAAACTATAATAGCCGCGGCGAACTTATTTTTGCTGGCCACAGTCTTTTAGATTTAGCCAAAAAAAATAAAACACCTTTTTATGTCTATGATTTAAAAGGGATGCTAGGGCAAATAAATCAGTTAAAAAATGCATTTATGACCCCGACTCATATTCACTACGCCATGAAGGCCAACTCAAATCCAACACTTTTAAAAGCTTTTTCTAAACAAAAAATAGGAGTTGATACCGTATCTATTGGCGAAATTAAAAGGGCGCTGGAGTGCAATTTTAAACCCACGGATATATTGTTTTCAGGCGTTGGAAAAACCGAAGACGAGCTGATTTTTGCGATTAAAAAAAAAATCAAACAAATCAATGTCGAATCCCCCGAAGAGCTGATAAGAATTGGTAACCTGTCTAAAAAATTAAAAATTAAAACACCATTGGCTATTAGACTTAACCCTGATGTTAACCCCAATACTCACCCTTATATAACAACAGGCTTTAGAGAAAATAAATTTGGAATGGATTTTAGTTTTTTACCCGAAATTAAAAGCATTTTAAAAAAATACTCAAACTCTGTTTTTTTACATGGCGTTACTCTGCATATTGGCTCACAGCTTTTAGATTTAGAGGCACTCGAAGAGTCTTTGGTAAAAACTATACCCTTATTTAATTCTTTAAGGGCCGAAGGTTACCCTCTTAAATTTTTTGATGTGGGCGGAGGCCTTGGCATTTCTTATAAAGATTACGAAATCCCTCCTCGTATTACGGATTATGCCAATCTTATTGATCGACACTTTAGCAAAACAGATATTCAAGTTCAAATCGAACCGGGACGAGCTATTGTTGGACCCTTTGGCGTTTTAGTTGGTCAAATCCAATATATAAAAACAACTGAATACAAAAAATTTGCAATTATGAACACAGGCATGAATCACCTTTTAAGGCCCGCTCTTTACGGGGCCTATCATAAAATTGCGCCTATTAAGTTTAATAAAAACACTCAAAACTCGTCAAATTTATACGACGTCGTAGGCCCCATCTGTGAATCCTCAGATGTTATAGGCAAAGACCGCCTGTTACCCAAGCTGCGGTCTAATGATTACTTAGCTATTTTAGATACGGGGGCCTATGGTTTTGTCATGTCAAGCCACTATAACTTATCGCTCCCGCCTAAAGAGTTAGTTTTGAAGTAACACTGGCAACTTAATCTAGCTTTTGGCCCCCAACCGCGTGAGTTCAGCATATCCTGCTCATGCTCATCTGGCTCGTTCAATAACTCATCATTTTTTAAAATTTCGACCATGCAAGTGCCGCAGCTCCCGCCACCTGAGCATATATGGGGAACCAGCAACCCCTTATCTAATAACAAATCGAGTAACTTTTTCGGCTCCTCAGAAGCATTGAAGATATCAATTTCAACAGCCCTATCATTAACCCTATCTTGCCATAAAACAGTCAGCGACTTTTGCATATCAGACTTCATTTTTGATAAATTTGCCCAACAAAAAGATTGTCGTTATTACCAGTTATATTTTTTAAATTAATTTTAACTTGATGATACCTTAAGGCGGCCAAATAACCAAAGGCGGCCCCCTCTATGCTTTGCGGATCAAATCCGCTATCTCCTATGGCCTGAGTTGTGGTCACCAAAACCTGCGGCATTTGCTTTTGAATACTTTCTAATAAAAATAAATTCTTGGCCCCTCCTCCGCAAAAATAAATAGCCCCCGGAAGAGGAGATTTTAAATTTTTATATGAATCAACAATTGACTGAGTAACAACATATGTGGCCGTTGCCAAAGCATCATAGACATTTATATCGGTTAACCAGGAGGCTATCCACTGAAGCCCAAATTCATCGCGGCCACAAGATTTGGGGGCTTGTTTTTTAAAAAAATTATGGGACAACGCTTTTTTGGCTAAAGCCATATGAATGTTACCCTTACGCGCCCAGCTTCCCTTGGGGTCAAATAAATGCTCTTTATTTGTATAGTTCTGAATAATTTGATCAAGCAAAAGATTGGCTGGCCCGGTATCAAATGCATATTTAATTTTTTGATTATCAATATAAGTTAGGTTACTCACTCCGCCTAAATTATGAATCGATATTTTTTTTTGCTTCACTCCCCCGGCAAGCACTCCTGCATGAAAAAGGGGGGCCAATGGAGCCCCGTGGTAACCCATGGAAACATCTAATGATCTAAAATCATAAACCACAGGGACACCCAACTGCGCAGCCAAAAAAGTGGGGCTACCCATTTGCCATGTGGCCCGCCCAGCGCTGTGAAAAACCGTTTGGCCATGCAAACCAATCAAATGGATTGACCATCCCCTTTTATTTTTTATTTTAAGTAAGCTTTGGGCATAAAATTGACCTAAATCAAAATTAAGCAAACTCCACTGGGCCGCCGTCATGGCCTTGCCTGACACAGCCCCTGTCAATCTGCCCAGTAACTCTTTTGGAAACCTAACTTGAGCTTGATCTAAAACTGAAAATCGCTGGATCGAATTATTTTTAAAGTTATAATTACACAACACAAAATCACAAGCATCTAAGCTTGTTCCGGACATTATGCCTACCACATTTGATATCTTCATTCTTTAATCAAATAAGGCAGCCTCACTCTTGTCAATCGAGATTAATCAACTCTATCTTTCTTTTAACAAAAAGGTGTCATTTTTAGCCTTCACATCATAGCGGCGATTTATAAGCGTAAATAAATTTTCTGAAGAAACCCCAATCGGGTCGCCATTTAAATTTTTACTCAGACCTGCGACCTGCGAAGGATCGCGGTTAATTTTATTTTTATCAGCTCCTGCTGCCGCCAAAGCGCTCTCATCAATAACAATCTCTGAACCTGAGGGCCCACCACCAGCACCTGAGTCTTCGGCAATCACATCTCCATCAAGCTTGTCTATGCCCCCCATCTTTTTTTCAGCCTCAGCATTGGCCTCTTGCATAGCTTTTTGAAATTGCGAATCGGTAACACCTAAACCGTTAATCCCTTCTGCCGTAGTAACATCATAAGTTTTTCCGTCAGGAGCCGTTACCATGCCCGCTTTTAGGTCCGTTTTGTAACCTAACTTTTCAAGTTTTTTTAAATCATCTTTGAGCGCCACAATTACAGGGCTGTTTTCAACTTTAGAGTCATCATTAGGGTTACTCCCCGGAGTGGTTGTCGAACTTCCACCTCCTCCTGGCGTAACGCTATTATACGATGCTACCGATTGATTATTTGCTTTTGACATATCATAAGCCACTTTTGCAGAAACCAGAGCCGCCGCAATCCAAGCTGGACACTCCCATGTAACCTCAACAGGATTCGTACATGCTCTGTAGGCCATTACGCCAGAAAACCCTGCCGCAACTATACCAAGGCCCATGGCCCATTTTTGCTTATCAGCTGCTTTTTTTGCATTATCTTGGGTGCTGGAGGTCGTCGTCGGCATAGCTATGGGCGCAGGAGTTGCGGCAACCTCAGGAGGCTTTTTTGTGCCATAATCCCAAGCATATAAAGGCGCCATTGGTAACACCATAAAAAGCTGAACAGCTAAAACGATCCTAAATTGTTTGACGTACATAGCGCGCCTCCTTTTATTGTTAAGCCTTAAGGGCTCATCAATAATGTTTTACTTTCTTGGTAACGATTTTTTACTTTCTGCCAATTACTAAGTCCGTTACTGGTTGTGATTTGATCTTTTCCATTTTGAGCTGAAGCCAGGCCCCTTTGATTAAGAAGCGCTTGGTTTTGCGGTAACATTTCAGCATATTTTCCGAGGTGACCAAAGCCCTGCCTGCCGCCACCTCCGCCGCCACCACTGTCAGATAAAATATTTGTATTAAGTTTTTTAGAATTATCAGCGCCATCCCCTTTAGCTTTGCCCGAGCCATCAGCCCCCGAGCTTCCGCCGCCTCCTGCGCCCCCCGCTAGCCCCGCCGATGAAGGGCCACCCGAACTGCCCTCACCTCCAGCAAAGCTTTGCACTCCGCTCCCATTACTGCCACCAGCAATCAAACCCCCTGCACCTGAGCCGTCTGAACCCTCGTTCAAAACGGGCGCAGTAATTGGCAAATTTGATTGCGACTCGCAACCAGGACTACGAGGACTTGCTGCACAAATACAAATAGGGTTACTGGCAAATTTTGGATCCGTACAGTTTACACACGAGGGGTCGTTGGGATTGGTCGCACAAATGCTGACCTCTGCCGCCGAGGTTTGATCGGCACACTCTTTTGATTTTGCAACATCCATAATAACCTGAGCCGCCGCCGCCGCCGCCGCCACTAAGTT
>DYOP01000189.1 GCA_020720425.1 Bdellovibrio sp.
GTTTGTGTTTGTGTTTGTGTTTGTGTTTGTGTACATATTTAATATCTCCAAATATTTATTAATTTAATTTTAGCCCATAACTTAAGTCCGCAAGTCAGCTTGTTTCAAAAACAACATTACCACAGGTTTTAAATTTAAAATTTTAGTCCATTTTAACAAACTGTTACTATTTAAAAAGTACTCGCCTGCAGCCCCATGGTGAGCCTAAAAAACAGTATATGGCCAACCAGCCAATCCCTTGGGGTGGAGTGTGCATATTATATTTAAATTTGTTACTGATGATTTTAAAAAGGCAAAAAACACGTCAACATTTTTTTTATTTTTTTTCATTTAACCTAAACATTAACGCTAAGCTTCTTGGCTACGCGGTTTTTTAAATCTCACAACCTATTTTTATTTAATAACTTATGATGAGAGTGTTTACATTTTATTATAACACGTTTTTAACTGTTGAATGCCGTCGCGAAAAAGCAGTAAGTAATGTGTTAATATCTCATTTCTATCTGAATCTTTGCCATCATCACATGCTTATATCCTTTCGCTTTGATGGTTTTAAAACCACTGGGATGTTTTTTGCATCCATACCCAAGAGAGCACGGCTACCCAAATCAATTCTTTAAAACCTTAAATGGATTGTCCTGATTTACTTCAGTATTTTTAAATAGTGCGCATTCCGCCTCGCCTCTTGTGCTTAAGATGGTCCGTATAAAAGTTGACTCTATTTAAAAAAAATATGTCAGCATTTATACCGTAATGACAAGGTTACCGATTAACATTAAGAACGCTCCCTTTACTTATAAGCAAGCCTTAGCCTAGGCCATTAAAAGAACTTTTAAAATCCGCAAGACTCTGATCCCCGAATCGCTCTTGGCAATCGCTTAAGATTATGAATTGGCTATTTTCAAAGAAGCCTCGGGTTCGGTTGAACTATCAACAGCCGTAGAACCGTTCAATACAAGTCTTTCTAAGTGGCTCACTGACTCGAGGTTTGATAATTGATTGATATTAAAATTATTTTTTAAATCTGTTTTTGAGTGTAGAGGTTGGACTGACTTTAAATTAAGACACAATCTAAGGCTTGAGTAGTCATGATTACTGTTATTTATGTTTTTATTTTGAC
>DYOP01000190.1 GCA_020720425.1 Bdellovibrio sp.
TGGCGGGTTATCTTAGGTCATCTTCGAACTATAAAATAAGGATAATCACTTTAGTTTAAATTAAAAAGGTAATGAAGAGATTGTTGTGATTTACGTAAGAGAATACACGCTCAGTTTGTCAAACAGGTTTATTTCCCGTAAAAATACCATAACGAATTAATCCTTTATCAGCCATCTTATAATACTCATAGCCCGCAGTTGTATTTATAAAGTATTTCTGCAACCCAAAAAACTTTATAAATTGGTAGGGTAATCGTGACAGTTTATATAGCCTATAAAGCGATGGTCGGATGTTGTCTGTTATGTTTTCCACTTTAACGTTTTCAAAGCCAATTGATTTGATCGTTTTAGTAAATGCATCATGTCTAAAATCTTTTAGTCCCACCATCGCAGAACCATCTGCTACGATATCAAGCATTTCTTTTTCCTGAGCAGTAAAGTCACTATCGGGTGCAATGGTGTACTCAAAAAGGGCAATTTTGCCACCTGGTTTTAAAATCCGAAAAAATTCAGTGAGGGTTTTATGAATATCAGGGGAGTGAGAAAGAGTTTCTGTAGTATAGATTGCATCGAAAAAGTCATTAGCATACTTTGTATGTGAATAGTCCATCACTTTATACGTAGTCTTGTCTTGAACTTGAATTTTTTGAGCTAATGCCTGTGCTTTTTTGACTTGAAAAGGAACAATATTGATCCCAAAAACTTGTGGCCCATAATATTTTGCAAGATAGGTAGATACGACTCCTTGACCACATCCAGCATCCAAAACAATCTGTTGATCATTTAGTGTTAAGTTTTTGGCTACCAGATCTTGGTAGATTCTTTGAGCTTCTTTCTCGCAGATATCAGCTTTTTTGCTAGGATAATACCCAAAGTGCATTGACCCCCAGAGGAGGTAGTCATACCCAATCTTCGAGCCAATTTTTGAGTAGTATTGAATTACTTTCTGTTGAGATGAGGTCATTATGAATATTCTATTGAAGACGAAGGTAATTATAGCAATGTATAGGATAACTTGAAGATCATTTTACGAGAAATTATTTTGAATTATATAATTTTCAATTGTCAAAAAATTCCCCCAAAAAATAAATCATTTTATCCACTGCCTTGTACTAAACG
>DYOP01000025.1:0-5853 GCA_020720425.1 Bdellovibrio sp.
AAAGGGATTGGCTCAACTTTGATCTGTGAAATGCTTTTTGAACTTCGGCGGGTTAACCATCATGAGGCCTCAAGCGCAAGGACAGCATCACGCTTGCAGAGGCCATGGATGGCCGGGATGGCCGGGCCTCAAGGAGAAAAAGGGCACTCAAAACTCAAAATAGTTCTACATTAAATAAGTATGGCCTCTATCTGATACCGAATTTAAAATATGATACTCTTGCATGTGATCATTTTGACCTTGATTGCTGGCTTTGATTTTCCAAATAGTCTCGGTGGTTGCATAAATTTTTACCCCTAAATAGATACTTAAAGGCAGGGATTGATCGGCTTTAATATTATCAATATTCTTTTTTGGCGAAGTAAATTCAAGACGGCTTAAAACTTGCCCAGACGAATCTATGCCTGTCAGGTAGCATTTTTTTAGCGTCCAGCCCACTTCTTTTAATATTCTCTCAGTTACCAAATAAGGACTTGATAAGCTTTTTGATCGCCCGGACTGTTGAATCATAACACCGGCATCCAGAGGTGAGATCAAAATAGGGATAATTAAATCTTTTTCTTCGTTTTTTAATAACAGCTCAGGGCGGTTGGTAATTTGAGAAATACCAACACCTAAGGGTTTAAGCTCAATCCATTTTTGAACTTTAGACATCAAACAAGTTCTCCTCTTAATACGGCCGGGTTTGCCCTTAGTATTTTAACTTGAACCGTTTTTCCAACCAACTCGGGACTTCCTAAAAAATAAACATTTTTATTTTGAGTTGATCGGCCATGCAAATTATTTCGTTTTTCATCATACTCTTCGACAAGAACTTCTAAAACTTGACCTTGGTAACGATCAGCCAAAGCTTGGCCAATAGGATCAAAAAACTTAAGCAAAGTTTGAAGTCTTTTATCTTTTACTTCTTCACTTAATTGCTGTTCAAAACGCGCGGCTTTAGTAAAGGGACGCGGCGAATATTTAAAAGCAAAAATGGTTTCATAACCCACTTCTTGTACTAAACTTAAGGTATCCTCAAACTGAGCCTCTGTTTCGCCAGGAAAGCCCACAATAATATCTGTAGATAAGACCACATTAGGTATCACTTGTTTAATAAGTTTAATTTTTTCTAAATACTCTAGCCTCGAATACCCACGGTTCATCGCTGCAAGCACTTCGGTGTTACCACTTTGAATAGGCAAATGAATATATTCACAAATTTTATCTTTATGATCTACAATAACTTGCATTAACTTTAAGTTAAAGTCTTTCGGATGAGATGTCGTATAACGTATGCGCTGAACATTGGTATCTTGAGCCACAGCTTTTAAAAGATCAGCAAAATCTGACCCGCAATCAGATTTATAAGAATTAACATTTTGCCCTAGCAAAGTAACTTCTTTAACCCCTTTTTCGGTTAATTTATTAATATCTTCAATCAAATGGCTTAAAGGTCTACTTTTTTCTCGGCCACGAGTATAGGGCACAACACAAAAAGTACAAAAGTTATCACACCCTTTTGTTATGTTAATAAATGCGGTGACCCCAGGGTTTCTAATTAATGTTTCTACATGATAGGGGTCTCTATGCGCAAAACGAGTTTCTGAAAACTTACCCTTATTTAAATATGTTTTTTGAACAAGCGAAGGTAACAGATCAATATTATCGGTTCCAAAAACAAAATCAATCAAATCACTTTTTTTAAATAAGTTGTCTTTTTCTTGAGACCCGACGCACCCTCCGATTCCAATTTTTAAATTCGGGTTTTTAAGTTTTAACTTTCTATATTTGCCGACCTCAGAAACCACCTTATGAACAGGCTTTTCGCGAACACTGCATGAGTTAATAATAATCACATCCGCCATTTCAGGGGCATTAACCGGATGATAGTTAGCCATCTCTAATAATGAGTACATTCGTTCACTATCATTTTCATTCATTTGACAACCATAGGTCGATATATATACCCCTTTTTGTGGGATTACGGGTTCTCCGGGCGGTTGAGAGGGCTGCTCACTCATTAATCAAATCTCCTTTAGCAATCAGCTTTTATTGTAGAAATGACTCATCTTAAATTAATACTCATTAAATCCATTTGGCACTTTTAACGATTTTGTTTTAAAAACATAAGTCTTTCTTATCTCATGTTCAAACATAACTCGATTTAAATTCCAATTAAAAATTAATTATTAACCACAAAAGCCACAGCCGTGGGGGCCTCTGTAATAACGGTCAGGGGCGCCGCCTTATAGGCCTATGGGTCACCTAGTTATGACAGAAGTCAATTAGACTTTTTATAAAATTCATGCCAAATCACATAGGCATGAATATACAACCTCGTTTAATCTCATCAATCAAGTGGAGCCTTTTGCCCGTGGATCTTCAAAGCCATATTCGAGAGGCTTTTGAGTTAGAATATAAAACCTCTTTACCTACTGTAAAATGGCATATCAGTGGCCGCATTTATCCCGAAGAAGTTGTTTTGCATATCGGTTATGGCCATTCAAATGATCTTAAACAAAATCACTTTTATGTTTCTACCCAAATTAAATCAGATCAAAAAACAACTGAAATTATTTATTCTTTAGTCGATATTTTGCACTCAATTTTATCTGAAAACCTAACATCCAACCACCCTATCGAACTCCCTAGACAATGGAAAAAGCTAACTTCTCCTCCCTGCCAATTTGAAGTCTATTTTTATTACTCGACTGAAAATTTTGATCTCGAAAACCAAGCTGATCTTTTATTGGGCCAAGATGATACAAGCTCTTTAGTAACCGATACCGAAGAGCCCCAACTTGAAATTCAAGAGGCCCAGATCAATTTACCAAATCAGGCGATAAAGCCCTATAAACATTAAAGTCGTATTTTAGGCCCCTGACTCAATCCCTAGGATTTTATTCATATCAGGTAAACTATGTAGCTCTGTTTTTTGATAGGCTATGGTTAACTCTTTAATAAGCAATTTACGAGCGTTATCCATCATGTTTTTTTCACCAAAAGATAACTCTTTTTCGCTTTTTATCCAATAGAGGTCTCTTAAAACTTCAGCAATTTCATAAATGCTACCGGTTTTAATTTTTTCCATATACTCACGATAACGCCTGTTCCAGGTCTGAAAATCAGATTTAACAGAGGCCCTATCTTTTAAAATAGTTAAAACATCTTCGGCCTCATCCCTACTAATAATAGGTCTTAACCCAACATTAGCTGCATTTTTTTTAGGAACCATGACCCTCATGCCTGTCTCTTGAATTTCGATAATATAGAAATCAGTTTTTGCTCCCATGATCTCTTTAGACTCAATGGCAATGACAACCCCCACACCGTGACCTGGATAAACAGCGCTTTGACCAATTTTAAACTCACTAAAAACTGGCTTTTGCCTTATTTTAGCTCTTGCTCGAATCATGGTTTGAGTGGGACCAAGAGTTTTTCGCATATTTAAACCTCACTTTAAAACTAAAAAAACGTAAAGGATCAGCCAGATACTTATAGCCTAAAGTAAGCGAAAAATCAAAAAAACTATCTATGACAGGATTTGAACATGTAATAAAAACCTATTTTAAAAGAATTTGCTTGTAAATCGCTTGGTTTCTTTTAATCAAACGAACGTACTCTCTGGTTTCTTTAAAAGGCATCATTTCAACAAAAAGCTCGGGATCATCGGTCACGTATCGCTTTTTCCAATCATCAACACTTTTTGGACCTGCATTGTAAGAGGCCAAGGCTAGCTCAATCGATTTAAAACGCTCAATAAGATACCTTAAATAAGCCGCACCCATGTGAATATTGGTTTCGGGATCAAATAACTTAGACTTATCCTTTAAACCCATTTTTCGAGCAGTCGAGGGAACCAGCTGCATAAGCCCCATCGCTTTAGCTGAACTCATAGCTTTAGAAGAAAAAGCGCTTTCTTGCCTAATCAATGATTTAATTAAAACCGGATCCATATCCTGCTTTGAAGCCAATTGAATCTCTTGCCAGTAACGAATAGGAAACAGCAATGGTAACAAGTCAGGGCTCGCCCATTGAGGATTTTTAGCCAAAACATGATGCATCAATTTAAAAACAGGTAAATCAAGCTGAGCCTTATGAAACACTAGGGCTACCGTTGCTAAATAGTAAGAAGATTCATTTGACAATTTATACATATCCACTTGATTCGAAAGCCAACTCAGTTGATCGAGCTTTCCCTTTTCTAAACAATACACAATGGCCGATAAATAGTCAGAGTACTCTGACAAAGAGGCCTCGGTACCTAATCTCCAAGTAAAATCACTTTCATTAAAATTATTTGTAGGTAACAATAAATGTCCATACATCCCTAAGGGAATTGGGTTAAGTTTTAGCAAGTTTTTAGAATCCCTCACAAAGGGGTCTTGAGCTAAATATCTAATATATAAACCGCGATCTCTAATTGCTAAATCATTTCCCGATATATTTTTTAAAATCTCAATGGCTTTTTCTTTATTCCCCCACGATAAATAAATCAAACTTCTACGTATCAGTGATTCCTCTTTATAATATAAGTCTGTGGGGCAAGCTGATACACTTTTATGAAGGTCCGCGGCCCAAACCATAGCTTCTTTATTCGGAAAATCTCGTTCAAGGCTCCAGGCTAAGGCATATTTTTTAATTCCTTCATGGCAATCTGATTTAACCTCTAGTAACTGAGTCGCTAAACCCAATTTTTTATATAAAGGCATTTTTTTATAGGACCGAATATGTTTTACGATTTCAGATTTTGTATTTTTTAATTTTAATGATTTTTGAATAAATAATTTATCTGAAAGACATTTTGAAGCCGCCCCTTGAGATAAACACTTTTCTAATTCGGGATTTATTTTAAGCCCTAAAAAAGGACTTATCGTCTGGGGATCCCAATCAAGCCCCTCCGATAAAGAAGGCTTAAGAGGGGGACCTGTTACCACCTCTGCACTCGTTGAAAACCCATTTTCTGAGATAAAAAAACAAATAAGAAAAATTTTTAATACATTTTTTTGCAACTTCATAGATAAGTCTATTTTGTATAAAAAAAATATCTTTGAAAAGCCCCAAATATAAAAAGAGCCTGACTCGTTAAGACAAACCTAGTTAGCCTGAGTAGTAGGTATTTTGATCCAACCCTTAATTTTACTTTTTTTACCTTGAAAATCAATGGTCCAGTAACCTTGAATTTTATCTAAAAACATCAAGTTATCATCTACTTCAGCCTTAAACATAAACTGATTGTGTTTTGATTTTCCATTTTGAAATTCATCTAATTTAAAATTAAATTCAATTTGAGTGTTTTTTAAACTTATATGAGAAAGTGATTTTATTTTTATATTATTTATTTTTAAATTAATGATTTCTTTATTTTTCTCAACACCATATCCCTCTACGATCTCCTGACTTAATTTTTCATTCGTACTAAAACCAAAGTCTTGTAACCATTTAAGCTCAGCTGACTCCGCTACTAAATCGGTCTGAACATCGCTCCCCACCGCCATCACCCCTCTGGGCTTAAGTCCTATAGTTAAATCAAACTGGTTTATGTTATACCCCGAGGCTTTTGCTTGTTCAGCTTTTATATGAACTTGATCTTTACTGATTTCAAATTTTCCTTGAGTAACACTTAAAAGATCAATATGGCTAAAACTAAAATCCCATTGATCTTGCTTTGTTGGTAACAAGCTTAAATTCCATACCATAAGATCATCCCACTCAAAAACCCCCTCGCTTTGACCCTTAATTGATTTTATAAAATGATTAGCATTTAAAACTTCTAAGCCTCCGCGCCGAGTCAACTCTTCTAAATTAAACTGATTAAGTTGCGCCTGTCCCCCTCCACCCAACTTTAAATCAGACCACATACCAGACCAC
>DYOP01000025.1:5953-30807 GCA_020720425.1 Bdellovibrio sp.
AAGTTGCGCCTGTCCCCCTCCACCCAACTTTAAATCAGACCACATACCAGACCACATACCAGACCACGAAAGAGAGGGCACTTTGATTTGGCCCAATGTTCCCTCATATTGAATATTTCTTAGTATAATTTGAGACGGCCTTTGTGGCAGCAGTGATCCATAAATACTCAGCTCAGAACTTAACCAACCGATGCGCTCCCAATCAAAAGGCCTATCAAACAAACTAAAAAAATAGGATGAGCTTTTTAAAAAACCAATAACTTCAGTGAGTGGTAAGTATTTAAACGAGCCCTCTAAATTCATAAACTTCTGAAGAAAATCAAAACTCCCCGAAAAATTAAATACCCCTTCATTTAAACGTCCGTAAATTTTAGTTTGTAAAAACAGATCGTCAGGTCGCCACTGCAAACTCAGCTGAGCCTCTGGCGAAACCCCTCCCCAGTCCTCATGTCTAAAAAAAAGCTGAGCAGAAAGATCTGAAAAACCATTGGGTTGAATACTAAAACTAGCATAGCGAAGTTCAAACAAATGAAGTCCTTTGTTTTGTTCTGATTCAAAACGCAAAGATTCAAAAGTAACACGGTTGACAGGCCTAACAGAGTTAGCCTTTAAAAAACTTTTTATAACTTGAGACTCAGGTTTTGATTGAACAGAGGGATCTTTTTTACTTGGAGCTTCAGAGACTAACGAAGATGATTTAACAGCATCAAGTCCTAACTTTTGAATTTGATCAAAACTGATTTCTAAATTGATATGGCCTAGATGAATTTGGCTTAAAGAAAATTGGCCTGTTATAATTTCGATAAGTTTGATTGGCACTCTGACTTTATCGACAAAAAAGGGAATGCTGCGCCCGTCAGAAAGAGGATAAAGCTTTCCACGTAACCCACTGATTTCAATGGCAACTAGAGGGGTGATAAACCCATCTGAAAGGGTTAAGCGGGCTCCATCAAAATTAAGCTCAATTTCGGATTTAATTTTTTCAAAAGCAAATCGAATTTCGTTTTCAACCCTTGATTCCGAAAAATAAAGTCTAAACGAAACCCCTCCCCCAAAGCAGATAATAAGGGCTAACCAAAACCAAAACCCTCCTTTCTGATCGACTAAAAATGGGGATATGCTCTTTGAACCCATAACTTTTATTTAAATAAATTCAAATTGAACAACTTCGTACTCGATATCACCTTTAGGACTTTGCACCACAATATTATCTCCAACCTTTTTTCCGATCATAGCCCGAGCTATCGGCGATAGAATGCTAATTTTGTTGTCCTTAACTTCGGCTTCATCAACTCCCACAATTTGATATTTTATTTGTCTATCATCCTCTGGGCTTAACAATGTCACGGTAGCACCAAAAACAATACGGTCTGATTTGATAAGTGATGTATCAATCACCTCAGCAGAGGCGATTTTTGATTGAATCTCGGCAATGCGCCCTTCAATATGACCTTGCCTATCTTTGGCGGCTTCGTATTCTGCATTTTCGCTAATATCCCCTTGTGCCCTGGCTTCTTCGATGGCTCTGATAACCGCAGGTCTTTCGACTGACATTAAATTTTTAAGATCCTTTTCAAGTTTAGCTTTTCCGGCTATTGTCATTGGTAAACGATCTGATATCGATGTGCTCATAAAATCTTCACTCCTCATGAAAGTGCTTTTTAAACTTAAACGCCCCCTGTTTGGCTTAATAATAGATTCCTAATCTATCTAGCCTAGAGGTAAGCCAATTTATTTATCCTAGCAGTTTCCATGTAATGACATAGATAGACCCAAACTGCAGAAATAGTAGACTACCTCAAAATTAAGCAAGACTCAACCTGAGTCTAAACTTTTATTAAAACTGTTTATTTTTTAAAAATCCTCCGATAACACTTTTGATGAAACAAACTATTACCCAGACTCAAGAATTAGCTGATTTAATTATTCGCTATGATCATATTGTTTTAACCACCCACCGCCAATGCGATGGCGACGGCCTCGGGTGCGAATTAGCCCTATATTATGCATTAAAAAAAATGGGAAAATCGGTCAAAGTGATCAATGTCGATGGGACTCCTAAAAAGTATAAGTTTTTAGAGCCTGATTTACATATTCAATACTTTGATAAAAATCCTGAGCTACCTCCCCAAATTGAACTTGTTTTGGTTTTTGACACAAATGATGAGCGTATTATCGAGCCTCTTTTTTCGGCATTAAAGTCCAAGGACCCTTTAATATTTTTTATTGACCATCATCCCTTATTACAAAATGGACCTCGCCCCGAAACTGAAAGTTATATTGATATGAGTGCGGCAAGTACCGGAGAAATCGTTTTTGAACTGATTCAAAAGCTGGGAGTTAGTTTTGACTCACAAATAGCTACAGCCCTTTATACAAGTGTTACTTTTGACACTCAAATGTATCGCTTTATCAGAAACTCTCCTCGCCCCCACTTGGTGGCTGCTGAACTTTTAAGACATTCCGTCAATACCGAAGAAGTACATAGACACTTATTTAGCCACCAAACGATTAAAAAAATTGCCTTTATTTCGAAAATATTTAGCCAAATTGATTACTTTGCCGATGGCAAGTTAGCCTTTGTCGCCCTAACCTTAGAAGATATGAATTATTTTGGTCTTGATTTTGATGAGGTTAGAGATGTTACCGACCAAATTATGACCATTGATTCGATCGAAATTGCCCTTGTTATTAGGCAAGATAAACCCAATATCATGAAAGTGAGCTTACGCAGCAAAGGGGTATACGAAGTTTTAAGTGCTGCCGAAAAAATTGGGGGCGGAGGGCATTGGTATGCCTCGGGAGGCACCTATGTGGGGCCCCTTGAAGATGCAAAAAAAATTCTTATTAATCATCTCCAAAATCAGATCTCAAACCGTTAAGTTTTCGGGCCGCCTGCTCAAAAATGGCAGCCAGTAACCTTTTTTCTTTTTCCGTAGGGCGGGTTCTTAAAAAAAGCTGTTTCATCGTTGAAAAAATACTGACCTTACGATCTTCAATATCAAACTGAAGAGCTGTTAAAAACTTTTTAAAACTAGTATCTGGAAACCAATCATAATCCCCTTTTTTTTGATCAAGGTCCAAACGAGACTCGGGCCCCCTTTGTTCAAAAAGATAACCTTTGGCCTCCCATTGATAACGGACCATAAACAAAGCCAGCAAAACAGCTTGAGATAAATTAAAACTGGTATTGTTACCATAAATCGGTAGCCAAGCTAGCAAATGGCAATTTTCTAAATCTTGATTGGTTAAACCTGCATCTTCGGGTCCAAAAACAAAAGCTAACTCGAGCGTCTTGTCAGTTTTTCTATCATCCCCAACTTGACCTTCGTCGATCTCATTATAAGGGCTTAAGCCTTTATGTAAGTCAGATAGCAAAACATCAAAGGGCTGCAAAATTCGATTTTCTCCATCTCGGGCAGAAAAGGCAATTCGAGTAACCAAAGGATAAGCCTGATTAAATTCGTTCCAATTTTTAAAAATAACTAGATTTTCTAAGGCTTCTTGCCCCGAAGCGGCAGCTTGTTTAGCCTCAAAATCTACAGTTACCTTAGGATCAATTAAAATTAATTGGGTTACCCCCATATTAGACATAGCCCTTGAAACCGCGCCTAAATTTCGGGAGTATAAGGATCTAACTAAAACAACTCGGATATGATATTTTTGCCTCATTAACTAAGTCGGTATCACTTGAATTTCGGGATTAAACTCATCTCTTAAAATGCTTTCAATCGCCATAAGAGTCCCTGTTGTCGAACTTGGGCAGGTTCCGCAGGCCCCTTGGTAACGAATATATAGTTTATTTCCTTCATAACTTTCAATATCCATATCTCCCCCATCACCTTGCAAACCTGGGCGGACCGTGCGATCCAAAATTTCTTCGATCTTTTTTAAATCCTCAGTTAAATGGTCTCTTGATTTTTTTACCATAACCGATTTGTTAAAACTTGGGTCATGAACAGCCCATCGGGTTTGAATAATAGCTACCGCATTTTGTTGCAGTTCATCGGGATCAATATCAAATTGAGCTGTGATCGTAATCACATTTTCATAAAAATGAACCTGCCTAACCCCTTCAAGTGACAATAGATCAGAGGCCAACCTTACATTTTCAGGTAACCCCTCAGATTTTAAAAAGCTAGCTTTACCCTCTAAAACCACAGGACGATCAAGGACAAACTTCCAAGCATTAGGGTTAGGCGTGGGATGAATACGAATAAGAACATTTTGATCACTCATAATAAAATCTCCTTTGCTTTGTAAATAGCCGATATTAATTTTTCAATATCTTTTTTTTGAGAATATACAGATAAAGAAGCCCTAATGCTCCCTCCGCATTTAATAAGATCTAAACGTTCTGCCAAGGGCTGAGCACAGTGAACTCCGGATCTAACAAATACATTTTCTTGATTTAAAATTTGAGCCACATCCGACGAATGAACCCCTTTTAAAATAAACGAAACCACAGGACCTTTTTGATTATCGTTAGCTTGCCAAAGGTGATGAGCAAAAATTTTTATTTCGCTAATTAAATTCAGCTCCTGAATTAAAAGATTGTGCAAACCCATTTCATGCTCGATCATTTGGGAACGATCAAATTTATTTAGGTAACTGATTGCGGCCCCCAAACCTATGACTCCTTCGATATTGGGCGTGCCTGCTTCTAAACGATAAGGCAATTCTTGAAACTGAGTCTGAGATTGGGTCACCTTTAAAACCATACTTCCGCCAAACTGATAACACGAAATCTGGTTTAAAACATCAAATTTGCCGTATAAAACACCTAGGCCGTAGGGAGCAAATAATTTATGCCCCGAAAAAACTAAAAAATCGATATCCCATTTTTTAACATCAATCGCTTGAAAGCTAATCAACTGGGCCGCATCTCCTAAAACCAAAGCCCCGTGCTTATGAGCCAATTGAATAATGGTTTGGATATCTGTTATTACACCTAACACATTAGACATCAAAGTAACACTCACTAATTTGACTCGATAATTTTTTAAAAACTCTTCATATTTATCTAAATCTAATACCCCTTGATCATTTACAGGCACCACTAAAAAATCAATTCCCTTTTCTTGGCAAAGCTGCTGCCAAGGCACAAAGTTAGAGTGATGCTCAAGCTGAGTGACCACAATGGCATCGCCCTTTTTATATTCTAAATTTCTAAACGAGTTTGATACTAAATTAATAGACTCAGTGGCTCCTTTTGTAAAAATAATTTGTCGAGGGTCCTGGGATCCTATCCACTGACTGACTTGGGTTCGAACACTTTCAAAAGACTCGGTCACATTATCACTTAACCGATATGCCCCTCGATGGACATTGGCAACATCTGAAGTTAAAAACTTTGAAACAGCTTCTAGCACAGGCCATGGCTTTAAGGTGGTTGCGGCGCTATCTAAATACGAATAGCTCCTTCCTTGAATTTTTTGAGCCAACTGGGGGAAATCTTTCCAAGCATTTTCGGGTAACACAGATTTCAATGGTAACTCCTTAAATTAATAGTAACTCCTTAAAATTCCAAAAAAGCACTTTCTAATAAAGCCTTAGCTTTTTGCTCGTTAAGCCCTCGGGACTGAAGATAAAATAATTCTTGCTCTTGAAGTTGACTAATCGCGGCTCCATGAGTTGCGATCACATCATCACACTCAATATCAAGATAGGGTTTTAAATTTGCGGTAACATGGGGGCTTAAAAACAAAGCTTTAGCTAGCTGATGGGTTTGACTTTCCACGGCATCAGGCTCAATTTTGACATGACCTTTAAATACAAATTGAGCCTCATCTTTAAGTAAGGCCCGATACTCTTGGTTACTATAAGCCCTTGGCACTTGGTGACCAATCCAGGTTTCGTTTTCGCAGAAAGAAGTAGCTTGCTGATCAAAAGCACCTTTAAGATGGGCCTGGGCATTTTGTCCAAGTAACATGACCCCCAGCTGGTTTCTAAAATATTTAGGTCCTTGGGCTTTAATCTCGTGAAAAAACCGAGCCCCTTGCTCAAGATCAACCCATAATCCTCGGGCCGAAAACACATCTCCCCTGACTGTTTCTAAAAAATTAAGCTCCGAATCAGGAGCCAGGTTGACCCATAAAGACGATCCAAATAGCTCTTTACCAAACTGAGCATATTCTAATTTAAGAGATAGCTTGGCCCCTGGCTCGAGCTCTAAAATAAACCCTTGGCCCGAACCAATTAAAGGCATAAGCAAACTCAAATCACCGACAAAACCACTTTGAACATTGATTTTTAAAATTTTATCACAGTTACCCAATAAAAAATTCTTTAAAGACTCGGGCCAACAAAAAGCACGCTTAAGCTTATCTTTGCAAAATACAGAGTCTTTTAAAACCCATGAGGCTTGAAACCCTTTAGGTAAATCTTGATTTTCAAAAGCCATCCAAAATTGTTCAGGCGTATAAAAATCTTTAAATGAGGTTTGCTCAACTAAAGAGTTCATAAAATGTTGATATTTAAAATATTCATCGGTTTGCTGGCCTAAAGGGGTAAAATGACCTTTTTCGATGACCTGCTTAATCAATGTGGGTGTATATTTAAAAGACTCTTGTTGATTAGGAACAAGATTTGAAAAATTAAGATTCATAACCAATCATACCCTTGTTTTTCGAGTTTATGGACTAACTCCATTCCTCCGCTGACTTTTATTTGGCCATCAGAAAGGACATGCACAAAGTCTGGCTTAATATAATCAAGTAACCGCTGATAGTGAGTGACTAAAACAACCGCATTATTTTTATTTTTAAAAAAATTAACACCTTTTGAAACCACTTTCAGTGCGTCAATATCAAGACCAGAGTCAATTTCATCTAAAAAAGCGAGCCTTGGATTTAAAACTAAAAGCTGCAAAATCTCGTTTCGTTTTTTTTCGCCGCCCGAAAACCCTACATTAACACCGCGATAAAGATAATCTTCTTTAATTCCTAAAAATTCGGCCTTTTGCTGTACAACTTTATTAAACTCGTCTTGGGCCATAGGCTCTACACCTTGCCTTAACATAATAGCATTATATGATTCAAATAATAGCATCATATTAGTAACACCCGGCACTTCAACAGGATATTGAAAACCTAAAAAAATACCTTCCTGCGCCCTTTCGTGAGGTTCTAATTCAAAAAGATTTTTCATTTTAAAATTTATTTCATATTCAATTTCGCCTTCTGTTACCTCATACCCCGCATGACCCGAAATAATTTTACTCAGCGAGCTTTTACCCGAACCATTTGGCCCCATAATCGCATGAACTTCACCCGCATTAATTTGTAACGACAATCCCTTTAAAATCTGTTTTCCATCGATCTGGGCTTTTAAATTTTTAACATTAAGTAACATATTTAAATCTCCTTATTATCCTACTGAATTTTCGAGTTTAAGTTCTATAAGTTTAACGGCCTCAACTGAAAACTCTAAAGGTAAATGAGTAAACACATCTTTACAAAATCCATTAACCAATAAAGAAACAGCTTTTTCTTGATCAAGCCCTCTTGATCTGAGATAAAACAACTGCTCCTCACTCACTCGGCTCGTAGAAGCCTCATGCTCAACAACCGCTGTTGAATTTTTAACTTCAATATAAGGAATCGTTAAAGCTTTTGACTTTGCCCCCACAAGCATCGAATCACACTGCGAATGGTTTCGAGCCCCTGTTGCCGAAGGCATGACCTTAACAAGCCCCCGATAAATATTTCTTGAATTCCCCGTGCTAATACCTTTAGACAAAATTGTTGATTTGGTATTTTTACCAATATGAATCATTTTTGTTCCGGTATCAGCCTGCATATAATCGTGGGTTAATGCGACCGAGTAAAAAGCCCCTTCTGAATGATCACCTAAAAGTACACAAGAGGGATATTTCCAAGTGACCGCACTCCCTGATTCGACCTGGGTCCATGAAATTTTAGAGCTTTGACCTTGGCACTTACCTCGCTTGGTAACAAAGTTATAAACGCCGCCGCGCCCCTTCTTATCTCCGGTATACCAATTTTGAACCGTAGAGTATTTAATTTCAGCAAAATCCATAGCCACAAGCTCAACCACCGCGGCATGCATTTGGTATTCATCTCTTTGAGGGGCCGTACAACCCTCAAGATAATTAACAAAAGAGCCCTCTTCGGCAACAACCAAAGTTCTTTCAAACTGACCTGTTTCTTTCGCATTAATTCTAAAGTAAGTTGAAAGATCCACAGGACACTTAACTCCTTTAGGAATAAAAACAAAAGATCCATCAGTAAACACAGCTGAGTTAAGAGCTGCATAAAAATTATCGGTATAAGGAACGACTGAACCTAAATATTTTTTTACAATCTCAGGATATTTTTGAATAGCCTCCGAAATAGAGCAAAAAATCACCCCATGCTTTTCGAGTAAGTCGGTATGCGTTTGACCGACCGAAACCGAATCAAATACCAAATCCATAGCCACACCCGTTAATCTTTTTTGCTCAGATAAGGGGATGCCCAGCCTTTCAAAGGTTTTTAAAAGTTCAGGGTCAATATCTTCTAAAGATTTGCTTGCTCCCTCTTCCCCTATTTTTTGCTTAGGTGCGGAGTAATATGAAAGCTCATTAAAATCTATTTTTTCGTAATTCACCTGGGCCCAAGTGGGCTCATTTAAAGTAACCCAGTAACGATAGGCTTTTAAGCGATAATCCAAAACCCAAGCCGGCTCTTGCTTTTTTTGAGACAGTTTTTTTATAATTTCTTCACTCAGTCCTTTAGCAAAAGTTTCAGACTCTATGGGCGTTATAAAACCATACTGATACTCTCTATCTTCTAAACGAACTTCTGAAGAAGTGGGTAACCCTTCCTGCTCTTTATTTTGACTCATAAACCCTTGTTCCTTGTAATATTATTTTCAGAATCTACATTGTTTAAAAATATATGGTTCATCTTCGAGTCAATATGGGAAACCTTGGTAGATTCTGCCATAAGCCAGTCTTTAATTGATATTTCAGCTAAAAATTGGCGCATTTTTTTATTTAAAGCCACCAAAGGGTCTACCAAACCGCATTTTTTTGAATATTCACAGGAATGTTGAGAGTCAATACATCTGGCTAAATGGGCCTCTCCGTCGAGCATGTCCATTAAATCTAATAAAGTCACCTGTGACCATCGACTTCCGAACTCATAACCACCCTGCACCCCTGTTACCGAACGCAAAACCTCATGTTGCCCCATAATTTGTAAACATTTGGCCGTTACATCAAAAGGGATATTATAAAATTGACTGATTTGCTTTGCTGTTACTCGCTTTTTGCTGTTTAAAGTTAAATTTTTATGGTTAATTTCATTGTCAAAATCATTTTTTTTTGTTGCTTCAGTTAACTCAGTTATATCTGATAACTGAGCTGATTCAGTTAGACCTGTTAGATTTGTAATATCAGTTAAACTTGTTTTATCCGTTAGATTTTTAATATCAGTTAACTTAGTTAAATCAGCCCTATCCGTTTTGTTTGTTGTTTGACTTTTTTGACTCATTTCAGGCCCTGGCAAAATCGCTTGATTTTGCTCAACAAGAAACTGTAGAGACATTAATCCATACTCAACTTTTCGACTTAACTTAATCATGGCTAAATATTTAAATGAAAATGAATTGAAAGAAAAGAAAATACGACTTTTTTTGACTTACATTGTTGTTTAGCAATCATGCGCCATAATGAATTGATTCTAAAAATAGCTTTATCCTTGGGTACGGCTTTCTATGGCCTCTGCAAGCGTTATGCTGTCCTTGCCAATAAATAGAGATATTTTTTCATAAAAGCACGTAACCATTTGAAAACCATTTCCCAACATCGACTCAATAGACTTCATTCATATTGATTTGGAGACAAACCATAAGGCTACATCACAGCAATCAGACATAAAAAAACGCAGCTAAATATATAGCTGCGCTTTTTCTTTTTTATCTAAAAACTATCTTCGGCCTGATTTAATTTTAAGCTGTAAACGCGCGATCAAATGAACGGCTAGTTTTTCGTGTACTTTACACATTCTAAGTTCATCACGTCGATAAGATCTTTGAGAGGGCGTCAGGGTTCCCATTTCAAGCTCCATCTCATAATCCATTTTAGCAGATCGAATACCTTCTAGCTCTTTAACTTGTTGTTTAAACATCTTGGTAACACCGCTAATGGGGGCTACATCAATCCACTCTTCTCTTTGACGATACCAAGTCAGCATTCTTAAAAATCGAGCTTTGTTTTTGGCTAAAGTAAATTTTGGCAACTCCGTATCAGTAACTTCTAAAAGATTATCGATATGGTCTAAACTTAAATCATCTTCGACCTCTTGTAGCTGTCCACTGGCTGCTAATCTTTCAAGGTTAGCTAACTCTTCGGCCTCCTCTTTTGCTCTGGCCGCAGCATCGTCATCTAGCTCATCATCAAGGTCATCATCAATTTCTCCCACTTCACGACCTGTCATTACTGCCATTATAGCTCCTTTCAATTAGCTCATTTAATATTATCTCAATAAAGCTTATAGCACAGCTCACAATAATGCTACAATATGTCAAAAGTTTTTACAGGTCATTTCTGCCATTCAAATCTCTTGAGATGCTAAAAATCAAAATTTTGATTTAAGTGAAGCAAAAAATGGCTTAAAAAGATGGGCCTTAGGGCCAACAAGGACGGCCGAAATTTTTGATAAATCTAAATATTTATGAATATAATTTAAAACGTCAGTTTGAGTCACACTTTGAAGCTCTTTAATAAAAAATTCAGGCGATTTCGACTTTTCAAAAATAAGTTCATTAAGGGCTACTGAGTGCATTCGACTATCTAAATCTTCGGCCCCTAATAAAATTTGACCTTTCAGTAACTGCTTTTGATTAGCTAAATCAGTTACTGACAAGCCTGATTTGTTTAAATTTTTTATAATTTTAAAAATTGATTCAATCACTTCAGGCATATTTTTAGGTTCAGATGAAGCTTCGATTAACAAAACTCCTCCATCTAAAAAACTAACCATTTGGGAGTGTATAAAATAAACGAGCCCTTTGTTTTCGCGAATATCGTTAGAAAGCACCGAGCTCATGCCATTACCTAAATAAGAGTTAATAATCATTCCGGCTAATCTTTGTTTTGAGTAAACCGCTGGTAACTCAAAACCAAGAGTTAAATAAAGTTGCTGGCTTTTTTTTGATAAGGGGTAAAAACCCGGTTTAAACTGAATATTTAAAAAAATATTTTTTGCATAATTCTGCTGACCTAAGCATCCCTCTTTTAATCCACCTAAATCGGCAAGAGTTACGATAGGCTTATTGTATTCACTTTTTTTGGGCTTAAAAATTAAAGATTTTGACACTAGAGGCAGTTTTTTAACAGCAAAATAACGAGTTATTTTTGATTGAATCGTTTTTTGATTAAAAGCCCCAACAAGCGAAAGAACATGATTTGAGTTTTGATAGAATTTTTTATGATGGGCTAATAGAATTTTTTTAGACAGCTGGCTCACATCAGCTTCTGAACCACTTAAAGGATGTTCTAAACTTGAACCTTGAAAAGTGTTACTAAAAAAGTATCGATGAGTAATGTCTTCGATATCATCATCTTGAGATCTCACTTCTTGTTGAACCACGGCCTTTTCTTTTTCAAAATCAGTGTCTGATATATTAAGCGGTTTTAATAAAAGAGATAAAAACTCAAAACCTAAATCTATATCCTCAGATAAAAGTGTTAAATAAAAACAAGTGTGCTCATGGGCCGTAAACGCATTCACTTCGCCCCCAAGACCTTCAATTTTTTTAACAAGATTTAATACTTTTGGAGATTTAAAAACGATATGCTCTAAAAAATGAAAGACCCCATAGTTACCGGCTAGCTCCGCTCGTGATCCAACCGGTATCCAAAGACCCATAACAACAGATACACTTTCTTTGTAGTGTTCCGAGAGCAATGTAAAGCCATCAGAAAAACTAGCTTTAACAAAAGCTCTTTTCATTAGGCCTGAAGCAGGGCTTTGCGAGAAAGTTTAATACGACCGGTGCGGTCAATATCAAGTACTTTTACTTCAATCTCATCACCTTCACTTAAAACATCGGTTACCGCGCGAATTCTTTCGACCGCGATTTCAGAAATATGCAAAAGACCTTGAGTATTAGGCAAAACCTCGACAAAAGCGCCAAAGTCAGTAATCTTAACTACCCTACCCTTGTAAACGGCGCCCACTTGAGCTTCGGCCACTAACTGTTGAATCATGTTTTTTGCGTCTTCAATAGCTTTTAAATCAGACGAAGATATATGAACTTGACCATCATTTTCGATTTCAATTTTTACACCATAAGTTTCGGTAATAGATCTAATCACTTTACCGCCTGATCCAATTACATCACGAATTTTATCTGGATGAATTTTAATTGTTTCAACCCTTGGAGCGTACTCAGAAAGCTGACCACGAGGTGCATGAATCACCTTTTCCATCTCAGCTAAAATGTGTAACCGGCCATCTTTAGCTTGAGCTAAGGCCTGTTCCATAATTGAAAAATCAACTGAATCAATTTTAATATCCATCTGTAAAGCCGTAATTCCATGGGCGTTACCAGCTACTTTAAAATCCATATCGCCAAGGTGGTCTTCGTCACCTAAAATATCGGTTAAAATAGAAAAGCGATCTCCCTCTTTAACAAGTCCCATAGCCACACCTGAAACGTTACTTGTAATAGGAACGCCTGCATCTAAAAGGGCTAAGGTAGCCGAGCATACAGTGCCCATTGATGAAGAGCCATTAGACTCTAAAACATCTCCGACAATTCGAATGGTATAAGGAAAGGCCGTTTGAGTTGGGATGACAGCTTTTACACCTCGTTCAGCCAAGTTACCATGACCAATTTCACGACGGCCCTGACCTCCAAAGCGGCCCACCTCACCCACAGAATAAGGAGGAAAGTTATAATGAAGCATAAAGCGGCGGGTTTCATTTGAAAGCATAGAGTCAATCATTTGCTCGTCATCACCGGTACCTAAGGTGACAGCACCTAAAACCTGAGTTTCACCGCGAGTAAATAATCCGCTACCATGAGCCCGAGGTAATAATCCCACTTCACAACGAATATTACGAACATCTTTTAAACCTCGGCCATCAAGCCTTACACCCGATAAAGCAAGTTCTCTTGCAATGTGATATTTTACATCTTCAACTTGCTGTGAAAGTTGTTTTTTTAGTAATGCCTGCTCTGTTTGGGGCTTTGGCAAAACAAAAACTTCAGTTGCTTGCTCCGCGGCTTTTGCAACGGCGGCATATCTTTCTATTTTAGTTTTAATTTTAAAAGCGTCTGAAATTTTAGGGGTTAAAAATTCTTTAACTTCTTTGACCCATGATTCATCGATTGTAGCGATTTTAAATTCTCGCTTTTTTACTGAACCCGTTTTTTCGCGTAGCTCATCCTGGGCCATAAACAAAGGAACCATTAATTGATGAGCAAACTTAAGAGCCGCTAAAACATCGGCTTCTGAAATAAATTTTGTCTCGCCCTCGACCATAAGTAACCCATTTTTTGTGCCAGCAACAATAATATCTAAATCTGAATTGGCTTTTTGCTGAGGGTTTGGATTAGCAATAAAAACCCCCTCAACTCGGCCCACTTGCATAGCAGTTGTTGGACCACCAAAAGGGATATCACTGATATGTAAAGCCGCCGAGGCTCCTAATGAGGCTAAAATTTCGATGGGAAATTGACCATCAACAGATAAGGGAGTCGCTACAACTTGAGTCTCAAATCGGTAACCTTCAGGAAATAAAGGACGTATGGGCCTGTCGATTAATCGTGAAGTTAAAACCGCATCAGTTGTGGGCTTACCTTCACGCTTAAAATAACCACCCGGAATTTTTCCTGAAGCATAAAAACGCTCCTGATACTCAACAGATAACGGAAAAAAGTCTAAATCTGTGCTCTTATGACTTGAAACAGCTGTTACTAAAACAACATTGTTACCACAAGAGACAACGACAGCTCCATCAGCTTGACGGGCCATTTTACCAGTTTCAATTTTAATCTGTTTACCCGCAACAGATGTCGTTACCGAATGAATCATAGATGTATACCTTTTCCTAAGTTGAGTTTATTAAATTGCCTGATTAATATCTGACAAAGATCTGATTAAATATTATTTACGAAGTTTAAGATCAGCAATCAAAGATTCATAACGAGCACTGTCGTTCTTTTTTAGGTAATCTAAAAGCTTTCTTCTACGGTTAACCGCAAACTCAAGCCCACGCATACTGTGAACATCTTTTTTATGCACTTTAAAATGCTCTGTAAGTTCTAAAATTCGAGCTGAAAGCAAAGCCACTTGAACCTCGGGTGACCCGGTATCTAAGGCTGATCTTTGATGTTTTTTTAGGACCGCTTCTTTGTGCTCTTTCGTTAATGCCATATGTTCTCCTTTAATGTTAAGGTTAGAGGTTAAACCCAGAAATAAATCATGGCTTTTTTAACTCCGAGTAAAACCAAGAAATTTTATAGGATTGATTTACTCTAAGGTCAAGCTTTGAGGTTTAAAGACTCTTTTTAAATAAAATCCTTTGCCTACTTCAAGCTCAATAAGGGCAACCAAATCTCCCGTTAGCCCATGCAGCACTTTAACCTGAAATTTTTGGTTTAAGTTTGTCGGTTGATATAAACGTATGAGATGGGCTTTTAAAGAGTGCGAAATTTGACCATTCTGAATCAAACGCAAATCTTGCTGAGCCACGGATAGAGGTTTCCACTCAGGCAACGCTAAGGATAAAGGAATATAATAATCTCCCAACCCAGCCATTTGCGCCCGTGATGGCTCCCCCTCTACTACAACAGCCAAAGGTTTGGCAAATTGAGCCTCTAGCGAAGCAAGCAACCCCTTATCTTGATCAATTTTAAGTTGCTCTAGGGTTACAGCTTTTTCTAAACTTAAGCTTCCCGATTTGATGCGTCTTAATGACTTTAAAGTACAGGCTCCTCCTAATTTTTGGCCTAGTAAATCAACCCAAGATCTAACAAAACTCCCTTTAGAACATGACAGTTGAAACTCGATCTGCTTATTCTCATCTTGGTAACACGAAATATCATAAAAATTCATTTCTTTACTCGGAGGAGTAAAATCTTCTGTTTCGTTTCGGGCCTTATCATAAAGTCGCTGTCCATCAACTTTCATGGCTGAATATTTTGGAACAGCTACATGCATGGGCCCTGTCAGATTTTGTGCTACATTTTTTATAAATTCAAAATCATGGTTGATCGGCGATTCAGTTACGACTTGTCCTGTAATATCTAAAGTGTCAGTCTGAATCCCCAACTGGATTTGGCCCTGATAAGTTTTATCTCCATCGGTAACAATTTGCGAAATTTTAGTACCCTCGCCTATAGATAAAACTAAAAGCCCTGTCGCCATGGGATCTAAGGTTCCACAATGTCCAATATCTTTAATTTTTAAGATTTTTCGAGCTTGAGCCACCACATCATGGCTTGTTAGGCCCGAAGGCTTATCAATAAGTATTAAACCATTCAAGACTGGCCGCCATTTCGAAGTTCATTTTCAACTTTAATCATTTGATCCCAATCATGATCCACAACAAAATCAAGTTTAGGAGTAAAACGCAACTTAATATCTTTAGCTAAATGGGCTTGTAAATCATAGGCTAATTTATTTAAAATTTCTGCCGCCTTATCATGATCGGCCGCTTTTAAGGGGTCCGTTGTCATTAACCGTACTCCCACTTTTGCAAACTTTAGATCTTTTGACATACGAACTCGGGTCAAAGTGATATAACCATCAATTTCCCAAAAAGTTTTACTTTGAGTCGCTCGAACTAAGCTTTCATAGACCGCGCGCGCCACTCTTAAAACTCTAACTCCATCGTTTTTGGCCATGATTACCTATTCCCTTTATTTCCTTAACTTATTTAATTTAAAAAAGTCTCATGCTCTGGCGGTAACAAATTTTAAAATACAACAGTAAATTAAAATTTAGGGTGAAGCCGAGGCTGATGAAGTGATCGCAGGACTATCCAAATTTCGAGCGATCTCTTCTTTTATATAGGCTTCGATAACATCTCCCACTTTTATATCATTGTAGTTTTCAATGCCCATACCGCACTCATAACCAGAAGCAACTTCTCGTGCATCATCTTTAAACCTTTTTAACGAGCTTAATTTGCCGTCAAAAATAATTTTTCCTTCACGCAAAAGTCTAACCAAAGCCCCACGAGTGACTTTACCATCTTGAACCAAACAGCCTGCAATCGTACCCACCTTAGGCACAGTAAAGGTGTTTCGCACTTCGGCTCTGCCTAATACATTTTCTACTATAGTAGGAGCAAGCATTCCCACCAGTGCTTTTTTGAGGTCATCAATTAGCTCATACACAATCGAGTAACTACGAATATCGACATTATTATTTTTAGCAAGCTGAGCGGCTTTTGTATCAGGACGAACATTAAACCCAATAACAATCCCTTTAGCTGTGGAGGCCAATAAAACATCGCTTTCGGTAACACCGCCAACCGCGGCATGAACCACTTTTAGCTTAACTTCTTCGTTACCAAGTTTTGAAAGCATACCCTGCAAAGCTTCGAGTGAACCATGCACATCGGCTTTTAAAACCAAGGTGAGTTCTTTAACATCTCCGGCTTTAACTTTAGCAAAAATCTCTTCGAGTGTCGTTTTTTTAGCACTTGATCTTTGACCTTCAATAATTTGTTTTCGAAGACTGATAACTTTTTCAACAACACCCTCATCACGAACAACATCAAATCGATCACCCGGATTAGGTGTTCCATCTAAACCTAAAAGTTCAACGGGCACACCAGGACCGGCCTGGGTAATTTTTTGACCATAAGAATCCATTAAAGATCGAACACGGCCTTTTTGCGAACCCGCTACGATCCACTGACCTAACTCAATCGTGCCATCTTTTACAAGTAACGTAGCTACGGGACCTCGGCCCTTTTCTAATTTAGCTTCAATAACAAGTCCTGTTGCTGAACGTTTTGGATTAGCTTTAATTTCTGACATTTCTGCTAGTAACTTAATTTGCTCAAGTAACTCAGGAATTCCCTGCTTAGTCAGGGCCGAAACTTTAGCATAAATAGTATCCCCCCCCCACTCTTCAGGCACAATTTGCAATTCAGTTAACTGCTGCATCACCTTATCAGGATTGGCTCCGGGCTTATCCATTTTGTTAACAGCTACTATAATTGGCACTCCCGCCGCCTTTGCGTGAGAAATGGCTTCTGCCGTTTGAGGCATCATCCCATCATCAGCTGCGACAACAATAATTGCGATATCAGTCACATTGGCTCCTCGTGCACGCATCGCCGTAAAGGCTTCATGCCCAGGAGTATCTAAAAAGGTAATACGGTAACCATCTTCAAGCTGAACCTGATAAGCTCCAATATGCTGGGTAATCCCGCCCGCTTCTTTTGCTGCTACATTCGCTTTTCGAATAACATCTAATAAAGAAGTTTTACCATGATCCACATGGCCCATAATAGTAACAACAGGGGCCCTGGTAACAGAAGGAGCTGTCAAATCACCAAAAGCCGTTTCATCAATATGCTCTTCAGGTGTTTTTGCAATATTTTGAGCTTCCCAGCCAAACTCGGGCAGGATCAGCGCTAACGTATCAAAATCTAAAGCCGTCTGAGGGGTTGCCATAACTCCATTTTTGATAAGTACTTTTGTAATATCAGAAACTTTTAAAGACATTCCATTAGCGACATCAACTAATTTCATCGCCCCTTCAATTTTTAAAACTCGCTTATGGGCCGCCGATTGGGTAACCTGAGTTTTTAATGCGGGCCGAGCCATAACGTTGCTCTTTTTTTTGGGTTGAAAAACAAGCTCCCGCTTTTTAAATTCGGAAGGATCAAACTCGGGAGGCTGATCTCCCTGCTCCCTAGCTGCGGCTGCCTCTTTAACTTTTTCTTTTTCGCGGCGACGCTCTTCGCGCTGCCTATTTTCTTCTTGTTCAAAACTTGATGAAGGCATCGAAGCATCCATACTTGGCATAGAAACAAAACCAGCACGCAAATTTGTTTTGCCTTTAAACCCGCCTTGCGCTCCCGCCCCTGAAGCCATTCCAGGCCCTGTAGCCCCGCCTGTATTCATCGTACTTATACCGCCGGGACGATACCCTCCTGATTGCGGCCTATAACCTCCGCCGCCACCACCTTGAGACCCTGGGCCCATTCCTTGCACCCGAGATAGATCCATTCGGCCCACAATATTTCGTTTAACCTGGCTTGCCGCCGCTGACTGAGAACTTGAAATACCCGATTGTCCAATAGTCACCTCTTTACGGCGAGCAATAGGAGGAGGCACTGGCAAAGAAGAAGATTGTGCATCACCTGTTACCGCCACTGTCTGTTGACCCACAGGAGCCTCTGAAGCTGATACAGCAACAGACCTATCTTGAGGCCGTAACGACTCATCTGTAACCTCTGTAGCCGATTGTGATTGAATGTGAGCTTTTGTATCTGATAAATTATCGTTACCCTGTAAATCAGATTTAGCCTCTTGTGATTTTTCTTGTACTACTTCTTTTGATTTTTCTGTAATTTCTGTAGTAACGGGGTTAGCAAGAGCAACCTCACTATTGAGTGTTTGGATATTAAGGTTAGCCTCTTTATGAGTTGTTAACTCAGGCTCTTCATTATGAAAAGGCGCCTGATCCTCAAAACCCAGTTCAGCTGATGAGTTTACATCTGCCTCAGAGTCTGCTGATTCAAATACCTTTTTTTTGCGCAAAATCTTCGAATGAGTGCCACCTGTAGCTCCGCCTGCAGCCAATGATCCCGCTAAAGCCTCTTTACTGGTCTTTTCAGCCTCTTCAACTGAGGCTTTACTTTTACCCGATTTAACAATGACAACGGAGTTATCAGAAGAGGATTTCTTTTTTGATGAGGCTGACTCGGTAGCTGCCTTTTTTACTTTAGGTTTAGCTACTTTTTTAGGCTCTTCTGTTTTTGCATTGAGCAGACCTAAGTGTTTTTTAATTTCAATCACTTGATCTGCCGTAAGTTCAGCCATATGAGATTTAATTGGCATACCCCAGTCACGAATTTTAGCCATTAATGCTAAAGGTGCTAAATCGACCTCTTTTGCAAATTCAAATACTTTTGGCTGACTCACGCGTTGCCCCCTGATTAAATTAAGTAACCTTTTTCATTATTCATTTGTTTCAGAAACAGATTCATCTGACTGCGACAACTTTTGCATCTCTTGCTGAAGTCTTAAATCGGCCTGAGCCTTAGCTCCGACGGCAGGTTTAATCAACAACGTTGCATAAGGAGATTGTGGCAGCTCTGAACCTTCATTTTTATGTTTAGCAATGAGATCTTTAGCCCCTTTAATTAGGCTTTCAATTTGCCCCTCCCCCTCAAGACCAGGAATACCTAAAAGTTCAGAAGTTTGAAGCTTGGCAATCTCGATAACTTTTGAAAACCCATATTGATACAGGGTTTGAGCTAATTTTTCGTCAATACCAGGCACAAGCATTAAATTAAACAAAGCATCACCTTGCTTAGCTTTGGCCACAGATTCAGAAACGACATCAATTCTCCAGCCAACAAGTTTAGCTCCGAGTCTAACGTTTTGGCCTCTTCGACCGATAGCTAAAGACAATTGATCATCAGCCACCACAACTTCGAGCGAACGGTTTTCTTCGTCTAAAAAAATACGAGTAATCTGAGCGGGCTGAAGAGCATTAGCGGCAAAACGAGTGATGTCTTCGTTGTAAAGAACAATATCAATTTTTTCGCCTTTTAACTCTTGAATCACATTTTGAACTCGGCTTCCCTTCATTCCCACACATGATCCCACAGGGTCAATGAGCGGATCATTTGATTTAACAGCAATTTTAGCCCTTAAACCGGGATCCCGAGAGGCTGACATGATTTCGATAGTACCCTCTAAAATTTCAGGAACTTCACTTTCAAATAGTTTCATTAGGTAACGTTCATCCGCTCGAGAAATAATAATTTGCGGGCCTCTTAATCCCTGGCGAACCTCAGAAATAAATCCTTGGATACGATCTCCGGGTTTATATGTTTCCCCAGGAATTTGCTCTCTTTTGGGCATATAGGCTTCGGTTTTACCAAGATCAACAACAACCGCATCTTTATCATAGCGGCGCACAATACCCGAAGCCACTTCGCCCTTACGCTTTTCAAACTCGCTAACGATCACATCATGCTCAGCATCTCTAACCCTTTGAGTAATGACCTGACGAGCTGTCTGAGCGGCAATACGACCCAAATCAGATGAATCCATTTTAATCCCTAGCATATCTCCCAACTCAGCCTCGGGATCAAGCTCTAAGGCTTTATTCATTGGAATTTCAACTTCATCATCAATAAAAGCTTCAGGAGTGACGACCTCTTTAAACTCAAATAACTCAACTTCACCCGTTTCTTGGTTATAGCTAGCTTCAAGCTCACGGTAGGTACCATACTTTTTCTTGGCAGCCGTTAAAACGGCTTGGGTAACTGAATCAATAATGATTTGTTTATCAATTCCCTTTTCTCTTCCAACAAGTTCAATCACTTTACCGAGCTCTGCAAATACATTTTCAGCCATTTTATTTCCCTTTCTTTTTGGGGCCTTTTTTGGTTTCTATTTTATCTCGACCGTATAAAAAAACAACTTTAGCTTTTTCAATTTGGTCAAATTTAATTTGTATATCAGCACTTAAACTATTTTGATCTTCAATTTTAAATTTAAGAATTTCATTTTCAACAGAAACAAGGTTCCCCTGAAATGACCGAATCATTTTACTTGAGTTTTCAATTAAAGGCATTGAGTGAGTTAAGGTTACTTTAATAAGCTCGCCAATAGCCCTTTCAAAATGCCAAAGCTCTCTAAGAGATCTTTCAATGCCAGGGCTTGAAACCTCTAAATCATAAGAAAAGGTAACAATATCTTCAACATCAAGCTGCAAAGATATCCCATGAGAGACTCGGTAACAGTCATCAACAGATACTGTGCCCTCTTTTTTAGAAATTGAAACACGCAAAGTACGACGGCCCGACTCGTTTACTAAATCTAAGTCATAAAGTTCGACCTGCTCACGATCTAAAATAGGAGTCATTACCTGAATTAGTTTCTGTTTTAAATTTTGATCTAACATTATAAAAATTTACCTACTTAGCCTAACCTAAACCCAAATACCTAAAAAAAAAGTGGGCTTCTGGCCCACTCATGTGGTTGTAAGATAACAGCCTTTGTCTAAAAATCAAGCCTTTAAATTTGGGTTTTCATCTCTAAAGCATTTGCGCCATCAAGGTAATATTTAAAGCGGGTGCGGTTAATAACAAATCCGTTTTTTTTATAAAAATCAAGGGCAGGCCCATTTTGCTCGTGAACCTCTAAAAAAACGGCTTTTATACTTTCACGTTTTGCCATTTGAAGGGCATGACTGACAAGCTCCGTCATAATGCCTTGCTTTAAATAATTAGGATGAGTCGCAAGTGACAAAAATTCCCAATGCTCAAGAAAAGGTGAAATTAAAATATATCCTAAAGCTTGCTCATCGGTTTGATTACAAAAGTATAAAATAAACTGACTCCCACCAAGAGAGTCTTGAAGGGTTTTCACGGACCAATTAAAACTAAAGTCTTTTATTGCCTCGATCCACTCAAAACCCTGCTCTAAGATTTTAGGATTTTGAGTGGACATTAAAAGTTTCATATTTATTTTGTCTCGTATTATTTTATCTCGTAATGAGTGTTAGAATTTATTTTAAAGAGCTTAAAAAATGAAATCATAATTCTTAACTTAATTCTTAATTCGCAATTCTTAATGCTTAATGCTGAATTCTTAATTCTTAATTCGCAATTCGCAATTCGCAATTCGGTTTTCTTAAGCCGGAACCTTTACTAAATGTTTTTACTACATATCACTTAGTAATACACTGCCTACCTCTGCTAATCTCCTGCTGACTCGTGTTCTACTTACGTAGTGTCCTTCTTCAATTAGCCTACGCCTTTTTATTGCACTATTTATAATTGCACTATTTATAAAAAAGCCATTAATGATGCCTAGTTCAAAAAGGCGTTACCAAACAATTAGTAGTTAAACTTAGCCGTTACACCAAACTGAGTATAATTTAAACCTTCAATTGACTTATCTGAATTTAAAACGCTTCTAGAAAACGACTGTTGTAAACCAGAGTTTGTCGAACGACTTGTTAAATTATAGTAGTATTTAAAATCGACTCCCAAAGAAAAATCAGAGCTAACTTCAACATCTAAACCCGATAAAAACGCTAAATCTATGGCATGAGATTGGGCATCATTATTAGGCAAAGCAAACTGAACATCGCTAAACGTACGATAAGTGTAAGCAATCAATGAACCCACATGAGGCCTAATAGCGCCTTCTAAAAACTGATACTTAAGGGCTGCACTTGTTTGATACTGATTCATTCGGGTAATACGTGGGTATTGCACACAGGCTGAACCATAATACGAGTAACTGTAGTTATCGCAAATATAGCCTCCATCACGTTGCTCAACATCAAACTCAGAAAATAAAAAAGCTCCCTCAACAATCATTTTATTTTTTACTTTTTGACCAAAAGCTACGCCTAATGAGTAAGAGCCTCTTACGTTTTTAACATCAGGATAATCACCCATTCCAACAAGTGTTGAAAAATATGTTTTATTTGACCCTTTAAGATCTTCATCATTATCTTCTTTTAAAGACTGCCTGATTTCATTTTTTAACTCTTCTCGGTCAAACTCTTTATCTAGATCATCTTTTTTTGTTTCTTTATGAGTTTCTTTATGAATTAACAAAACCTGCTCTGTGCTACTATCAAGAGCTTCTTTTTTTGCTCCGAATATTTTTTCGGTTCTTGTTTTTTCATCTTCAATTCTTGATTCTTCGAGCTTTTCGACAACGATACGATCGTTTGTGCTTTCCATATTTTTACGAGATTTTTTTAAAGTTCCCAAAGATCCTGCACTTACAATCGAATTATCCATCTCTTCAGAATTTTCAAGATCAGAACTCTGTTCGGTTTTATTTTTAGAAACCGCCCCACTTGATACTTGGGTTTGAGGGCTGGTTTGTACATTAATTTGAATGTTAGGACTTGATCCACTTGAACCATTCATCTTAATAGGAGCCATTTGGTTATCAGTTGCACTGATATCTTTTGAAAATACCGAATTAGATGATTCAGAAGAAGATCCTCCCGAAGCCGCCGTTACTCCCGATGAAGAAGCCGAAGATCCTGAGTAAAGACGAGACAGCTCGGCATCAATTTCTTCGTCTAAATCAAACTCAGCTAAGCTCACTGTTGGTTGCATTATAGTTACCAGTAAACTGGCCATAAACCATTTTTTCATAAATCATCTCCTCGTTAAATAGTAACCCATAGCCTACCTTGCAACCCCCCCGCCAATGGCAAACGGCGATAACCCGGTTACGAAGTGAACAAGCTTTGTTCACTTAACAAAAAGTGTCACATTCTATTTTATGGAGAGCCGGAGAGCCTTCTGTTTTACGGAGAGCCAACTTCATGCGAACTGGTCTTTTTAATTGACAGATGATATCCAAATGGGTATCATTATTTTTGTATGAAAGTATTCTTCTACGAAACGCCAGCAGGAAACTCTCCCATCAAAAAATTTATTGATGGCTTACAGGCATCTGACCAAGCTCGTTTTTTGGGAGTTATCGATGAAATTGAACAACACGGATTGAGTGCCTCGAGACTTATTTTTAAACCACTTGAAGGGAAGCTTTGGGAGATTAAGTTTAACACCCAGCTGCGGGCTACAGGGTCTTGTATGTCATGGTTGAAAAAGATTTAATGATTTGGCTTCATACTTTCGTTAAAAAAACGCAAAAAACTCCGAAACAAGATTTAGATCTTGCCAGAAAAAGACTAAAAGAGGTTTTACGATGAAATATAAAAATATAACTCCTGCTCGCCCTTATTTAGATAAAAAATTAAAAGATAAGACGATCAAAATCTTTTTTGATGAAGAGAAAACAAAGACTGAAATCGCTCGACTTATTCGAACCGCAAGAGAAGCCGCAGGGTTTAGCCAAAGAGAAATCGCATTGAAAGCTGATACAACCCAGGCGGTTGTTGCTAGACTTGAGCTTGGAACAGACAAACGCATGCCTTCGTTGATGCTTATTGTTCGCTTGCTAAAAGCAGCAAATGCTCATCTGGAATTAAAATGCATCTTTGATAAAGTGGCTTAAAATCTGTTTGTTCAAAACAATACCCATCTTTTAAATTATCTCTTTGACCTTGCCCATAGGGAAGCCTGAAGCTCATTCAGAGGCCAGGAGGAAATTGGCTAACGATAGTCGACGCTGAAAAATCCATTATTTAAGAAATTTAGTTTTTCATTTAAAAAACAAGTTCGTATTCACTTTAAAGATGATTTTTTGTCAAAAAACTACACTAAAAAAAAGAACAAAAAGAAAAGATCTTAGTATCTTTATTAGATTAAATGCAACGGCAGCTAAAATTGGGTTAATTTTATCGCCCAGAGAGCCTACGGAGAGCCAGGAGAGCGGAGAACCAATTAGGCTCGAATTGCCTCTGAAATTTGAATGGCTGGAGAGTTTATTAGAACACTTTTTTTGCGGCCTTATGAGGCCTACAAAGATATCTCATTTTAAATAAGCCTTATATGATTTTAAAATTAAAAATCTATGGGCTTAATTCCAAATTTCTATTATATATTAGGAATACGTTCCAAAGGGTTTCCAAGTTATCAAATTCAAACAGTTTTTTCTTGCTCGTCCGAATTGCCTCATAAATATTGTTACCGAAAAAGTATCCCAAGATGGTCCAGTTTTTCAAATTTCTGGGTCCAAATTTGGTTGCCTCATAG
>DYOP01000002.1:0-5091 GCA_020720425.1 Bdellovibrio sp.
CCAATAAAATAAAATCATATCAAATCTGCTTAATCAGACGATACTAGACTCGCTTAACTTCGAGTATCCCTTTAATTTTTTGGATCGAAGAAATCGCCTGCTGAAGCTGTTTAGTCCCTGTTGCGCTGACTGTAAAAACTGAAATCGACTTAAGGTCTTTTGTCGAATATATTTGCGCTCCTTCGATATTCATTTGATGAGCCGAAAAGGCTTCTGACATAAGTTTTAATAAGCCCTGTTTATTTTCAGAAATAATTTGAATTTTTACTGACCTATCAACAGCCTGTGATGCGTTTTGATTCCACTCGACATCAATTCGGCGCTCGCTATCAAACTGAAAGGCTTTTTGACAATCACTTCGATGAATTGTGATCCCTCTTCCCCTTGTAATAAAGCCCATAATAGGATCACCAGGAATAGGGTTACAACATTTGGCAAAATGAACAAGCATATCATCCATGCCATCGACTGTAATCAAAGAGTTTGATTTTTTTCGTTTTGCTGAATCAATAATTTTTTTAAATAATCCCGTACCTAAAGATAACTTTCCACTTGATGCCTCAGCTGCTGTTGCCGCTGCGGATGCGGCTGCGGATGCAGATGACTTAACAATTTCAGGGGCCAGCCTTTCAACAATTGTCTTAGGCTCAAGTTTACCGTACCCGACTCGAATAAATAAATCTTCAATCTGATGAACACCAAAATCCTGAAAAATTTTTTTAAGTATTTCATCTTTTTCTTTGGTCAAATGCCGATTTAAACTTGATCCAAATTTTCTAAACTCCCTTTCGATCAGCTCTTTACCTACGATTTGAGATTGCTCTCTTTGCTCTTGCTGAATATAAGCTCTAATTTTTGATTTTGCCCGATTGGTAACACAAAACTTAAGCCAATCTTTTGACGGTCTTTGCCCCGGAGAGGTTACGACTTCAACCGTGTCACCATTTTGAAGTTGATACCTAATCGGAACCATTTTGCCGTTGACCTTAGCACCCGTGCACTTATGCCCTACATCGGTATGAATAGAATAAGCAAAGTCTACAGAGGTTGCCCCTTCCGGAAATTCTTTAACATCACCTCGCGGAGTAAAAACATAAATTTCTGATTCAAACAAATCAGTTTTAACTGTATCTAAAAATTCTTCTGAATTTTTTACACTTTTTTGCCACTCGAGCAAACTTCTTAGCCAATCAAACTGGCGCGTCGTTTGTTGATTAACTGCTTTTTCGCGTTCCTTATATTTCCAATGGGCCGCAATTCCTCGCTCTGCAATTTGATGCATTTCTAATGTTCGTATCTGAATTTCTATTCGCTCCCCATTAGGACCAATTACGGTGGTGTGCAATGATTGGTAACCGTTTCCCTTGGGCATAGCTATAAAATCTTTAAACCTTCCAGGAATGGGCTTCCAAAGCGAATGCACAAGGCCTAAAACAGCATAACAGTGAGCCACCGAATCTGTGATCACGCGAAACGCGAGAAGATCATAAATTTGAGAATAATCCATATTACGAGATTGCATTTTTCGATAGATCGACCATAAGTGCTTTGATCGACCTTGAATATCAAACTGACTAAATTCTGATTTTTTTAATTCTTCTAAAATTATTTTTTTTATATCTTCCACAAATCGATCTTGATCTTTTTGCCGAGCCAATATCTTTTGTTGCAAGTCATAAAACATATCAGGCATCGAGTAACGAAAACCCAAATCTTCGAGTTCTACTTTTATATTTGATAGACCCAAGCGGCTCGCTAAGGGGGCATAAATTTCAAGGGTTTCTTGGGCAATACGGGCCTGCTTTTCATAGGCCATGTGATTTAGGGTTCGCATATTATGCAAACGATCGGCAAGTTTAACCAAAATAACTCTCACATCTTTACCCATGGCTACAATCATTTTTCGGATGTTTTCGCCCTGCTGCTGAGTCGATGTTTTAAAATTTAATTTAGAAATTTTAGTAACACCATCGACAAGAAGGGCTACATTATCACCAAATTCGCGCTTGATATCTTCAAGGGTAACAGTCGTATCTTCGACTGTATCATGCAAAAGACCAGTAACAATCGTTTCAATATCTAATTTAAGTTCAGCTAAAATCCCGGCTACCGAAAGGGGGTGAAATATATAGGGCTCACCACTTCTACGGATCTGACCCGAATGGGCTTTTTCAGAAAAATAATAAGCCTTTTCTAAAAGCTCCGAAGCTTTTAAATCTTCAGGATAAAAAGTTTGAACACGCGCGACTAAATCTTCAATCGATTTGATTGAAATATCAGGCAGTCGTTCTGTATATGAATATTCACTCATGAAAAAATAATCGGACTTAAAGCTTAAAAACCTAACAGACTACAGACCTTTGAAAGCAATTAGGACTTAAGTCAAAAACTTTAATTTTAACGATTTAAATCGTTTGCAATCTGCTCATCAGGCGTACCCCGCTCAAGCAAATAATCAAAAATAACGTTTCCTGCTGCAATCTCTCTTAAGGACTGAACAACAAACTTATTATTTTTAGAAGGCACCGTACTTTCTGCACCCTTCATAAGTTGCTTTGCCCTTTTTGATACGGCCAAAACAAGAGCAAATCGATTTGGAACCTTATCAACACAATCTTCAACTGTAACTCTGGCCACCTTAAAACCTCCGGTGCTTATAAAAAACCAACTTAACCAAGCTCCATCCAAAATTCAATGGTTTTCTTAAATTCCAGATAAGAACGCTCAAAATCATCATTAATAATCTTTATATCAAATTCAAACGCATGGGCCATTTCTTGCTCGGCATTTTTAAGCCTTAGCTCTAAATCCTTAGCCATTGCCCCATCTCTTGAAGTTATTCGGCGCCTTAGCTCCTCAATCGAGGGAGGCAAAATAAATACTGTCCTAAGGCCCTCAGGCAGCTTTTCTCTAAATGTTTGAGCCCCCTGAACATCAATATCCATAATAACAACTTGGCCCTTTTTCCAGGCTGTTTTAATTTGATCCCATGGCGTGCCATACATATTGCTGTGAACCATGGCCCACTCGACAAAAAAGCCTTCTTCATTTTTTCTTTTAAACTCTTCTGAACTTACAAAGTGATAGGCCACCCCATCAACCTCTCCTACTCTCTTACTCCGCGTGGTATAAGTAACAACATCCACTATTCTTGGGTTTTCAGAGCAAAGGCGATTAACAAAACTACTTTTTCCGGCCCCTGAGGGGGCCGCAACAATAATTGTTTTTACGGGACTATTAACATGATTATTCGCAATACGGCTACTATTTGCAGGACTGTTACCATTTGTAGAGCTATTATTATGACTCATTGCACATTCTGCACTTGTTCTCGCAGCCTCTCGACTAAGTTTTTAGATTCTATCACATGACGAGTAACCTGAGCCAACAGAGTCTTTGAACCAATCGTATTAAACTCTCTTAAAAGCTCTTGGGTATAAAAATCTAACTTTTTACCGCAAGACGCCTCATCTGAATTGAGTATTTGCTTAAAGTGATCAAGGTGCTCGGTCAGCCTTTGCAATTCTTCAAAAATAGCTGCCTTCTCTCTAAAATAAGCCCACTCCTCGGCCATACGTTCTTCAGAAACTTCGAGTCCCTTTTTTTCTAAATAATTTGTTATTCGTTCAACATAGGCGGGCGTTGGATCTTGCCCCCAGGACAAACTCAAATTTTTAATCGCACTCAGCTCTTGATTAATTAATTTAATTATTAAAAGCAGATCTTTTTTTAATGAGCTACCCTCTCGGGTTCTTTCAGCTAAACATTCCTGACAAGCTTTTTGAACAGCCACAGTCAAAGCCTTTACATCCGTAGGGCTGACCTCGACCGATTCAAAATTAAATAAGTCTGGTAATGCCAACCAATCGGTTATTTGAGTAACCATGGGTGTTTTAGCGTTTAAATTTTTTTGGATTTTTTTTAGCTCATTATGATAAAGATCAAAAAGTTCTAGATTTAAAACGGGCTTTTTAGATACCCCTAATTTTTTTATTGAAGCTCGCACTTGTAGCTCAATTGTTCCTCTTTCAAAGTAAGACTCAACAAGCTTTCTAAGTGACGATTCATGCTGATTTAAAAAAGAGGGCAGCTGCATTTTAAGATCAAAAAAACGCCCATTGACCGCTTTAACGCTAACCTGAAACTCCCAGCCCTTGCCATGCTCAAGACAACTACCAAATCCTGTCATGCTTTGCATAACTTATTTTCTCCGATGTTTTTCAAAATAACTCTGTTTATTGTTACCACAAATTTTATTGATTAACATCATCATTTGCAATTTGCTTAAGAACTTTGTCCCACTGACTCATTAAAAACCCAGGATTGTCTAGATCTCGACTTGTCATCCCTCGCCAAATAAATGCTGAGAGGGCAATTACAATCACCAAAAGCAAAACATACTCGATGATAATCTGACCCGACTGCCCCTCATGCTCTTTCATATTACATTAATAACGCCGAAGCTTCAGGATTTATATTTACTAAAATTTTTTTCATCATTTGCGTCTCTACAAACTTGATAAAAGGTTTTAATAACTCATCTTCAAGATGAGCCCGAGTTAAAAAAACCTGATCTTCACCAAATTCAAGATGTGTAAATTGCGAGCTCTGATTACTCGAACCCCCTCTTAAATAAAGCTCCTGATTGGGGTATATCAAAACAACAAAATAAGGCGATAAAGATGGACCCTGTGTTAACTCGCCCGTTCTTAAATCAAGCTCTTCTTTTAACGACTCAATCTTTTTTTGAAGAACAAAGTAAAGATTAAGCGCATATTTTTCATCTTCTTGATTAAAATAAATCCGCAATGAGCCATCAAATACAGCCGAATTAAGGCTTGGGTGATAGTGCTCTGTTTTCATTAACTCGTGGATGTTAGACGTCATGTCATGCCCTCCTATTTGTGACGCTAGCATAGGCTTTTGGCTTAGGACACAAGTCCCCTTAAGTTCTAAACCAAGGCCTAGTCTTTTTATGACGCTAGGAGGGCTTTTTTAAAAATGCATCAAATTTAAGTTTATTACAGAATTTTTAACTCGTCGCTTCATCTGTTGATGCTAAAACAGATTTACCTAGCTCAAAAGTGAGCC
>DYOP01000002.1:5191-13267 GCA_020720425.1 Bdellovibrio sp.
CTCGTCGCTTCATCTGTTGATGCTAAAACAGATTTACCTAGCTCAAAAGTGAGCCCCCTCAGGGTTTTAGCAGGGAGGCTTTTGGAGAAATATAAATTTGTAAAGTTTTAGGGTAGAAAATAATTCGATTACTCGACCGTTACTGACTTAGCTAAATTTCTGGGTTGGTCAACATCATAGCCCAAAGACTGAGCCAAATGAAAAGCCATTAACTGCAAAGGGATAACTGCCAAAATAGGGTCAACCCAGCTTGACACCTTAGGAATAGCTAAATATCGATCAGATAATGACTTTAAATTTTCATCATCCCCTGATCCCAGTGAAATAATTTTTGCTCCTCTGGCCTTAACCTCTTGAAGGTTACTCACTGTTTTTTCGTAAAGTTCATCTCGAGGGGCCAACATAACCACAGCCATATCTTCATCGATAAGGGCTAATGGACCATGTTTCATTTCTCCCGCAGGGTAACCTTCCGCATGTAAATAAGTTAGCTCTTTCATTTTGAGAGCCCCTTCTAAAGCAATAGGGTACATAACCCCTCGGCCCATAAATAAAAATCCGTGGTATTTTTTTAACGCATCAGAAGCATCTGAAAAATATTTGTCGTAGGCCAAAACAACTTCAATTTGACTTGGTAACGCCAGTAGCCCCTCAACCCATTGTTGTTCACTTTTTAAATCAAGCTGCTTTTTGGCTTTAGAAAATTCAATACAAAAAACACTTAATACCGTAAGGGTCGAAGTAAAGGCTTTTGTAGACGCCACACCTATTTCGGGACCACAATTCATATATAAATGAATATCGGCCTCCCTATCGATAGTAGAGTTTTTAACATTGCATATACTTAAAGTCTTAACACCCTTTGATTTTGCTAATCTTATGGCAGCCAAAGTATCGGCGGTTTCTCCACTTTGTGAAATGCTAATAAATAAAGTATTTTTACTAACCACAGGGTCTCGGTAACGAAATTCACTGGCCACTTCAACCGAGCAGGGGGTTTTCGAAAATTTTTCGATCATATACTGACCCACAAGGCCCGCATAGTAACTTGTACCACAAGCTACTATGATAACTCGATCAATATCATTTAAAGCTTTTTCAAATACTATTTCAGGTTGATTATTATGATTTAAAAAATGGAGTCCATCCAGCTGGTGAGCGAGTGTAATACCAGTTCTTTGCTCATTTAGATGGGGCTCTAAAGCCTGAGCTACCGATTGAGCTTGCTCATGAATTTCCTTAAGCATAAAGTGCGAAAAGCCACGTTTTTCAACAACATCAGCGCTCCAGCTGATCTGGTTAATTTCTTTTCTGAGCTCAATTCCGGCTTGAGAAAATATTTTAACCCCTTGGGGTGTTACTTTAACAATTTCACGGTCATCTAAATAAATATATTTATCAGTATACTGAAGACTTGCAGCCACATCACTTACGATAAAAGTTTCACCCTGACCTATACCAATAATCAATGGAGGCCCATCTTTAAAGGCCACCAACTCTTGGGGATTATCTTGGCAAATAACCACGATCGAAAAAGCTCCTTTAAGTGATGGTAACACCGATTTTACTGCTAAAAATAAATCTTTATGAACAGCGTAAGCTCTATTAATTAAATGGGCCACGAGCTCCGAATCGGTATCCGATGTCAGAGTAACACCTTCTGCTTTAAGTTGCTTTCGAATGTGATCATCATTTTCGATAATCCCATTATGTACCAAATGAATAACTCCCGCCTGATGAGGGTGAGCATTTGATTCTGAGGGTTTCCCATGGGTGGCCCACCTTGTATGCCCAATTCCCGCTGGTCCCGTAAATTTTTTATCTTGAACTTTATTTTTAAGATAAATTAACTTTCCTTGAGCCCTAATTCTTTCGATTTGATTGCCATTAAAAACAGCCATCCCCGCCGAGTCATAGCCTCTGTATTCAAGCTTTTCAAGGCCCGCTAAAATCACATCTTTCGGATCATGCTCACTCCCCAGGTAACCAACTATTCCGCACATAAAATGCTCCTTAATATTAAATCTAATAGGCTTTTGCTTTTTTTAAATAAATCACAAACTACTTATTTGGTTCTTCCTCTTTTTTTTGAGACCAATTTTCTTTTGTTACTTGACGTCCTCTGGCCACCGCTAACGCACGAGGGGGAACATTTTTAGTTATTGTTGACCCTGAACCGATAACAGCATCATCGCCAATTTCTATGGGGGCTACAAACTGACTATCAGACCCTACAAATACGCGGTTACCAATAATTGTTTTATATTTTTTCTTATCAACGGCGTAATTACAGGTGATCGTTCCACAGCCAATATTTACTTCCTCGCCAATTTCAGCATCTCCTAAATAGGTTAAATGCCCTGCTTTTGAGGATTTCCCAAATTTAACTTTTTTCATTTCTACAAAGTTACCCACATGGGCCTTTTCACCAATAATAGTTTCAGGCCTTAACCTAGCATAAGGACCAACGCTTGCTTCGTTATATATTTTAACTCTTTCTAAATAGGTACCAGCTTTAATTTGAACGCTTTTTCCAATTTCCGAATCCACAATAAATGAGTGCGGCTCGACAGAGGTAAATGAGTCAATTTTTGTATTACCACGAATAAATACATTAGGATACAAAGCGCACCCAGACTCGATCTGCACAGTTTCTTCGACATAAGTCGAATCAGGATCTAATATCAGAACGCCTGATTCCATTAAAGCTTGAGCTTTTTTTCTGAATAAGTATTGACTCGCCCTAGCTAATTCGGCCTGAGTGTTAACACCAAAGGCGACTCTTGATTTGGCCGCTATTGTACCTACTTTAAAATGAGCTTCTAACGCTAACGAAACAATATCTGTTAAATAAAATTCTTTATTAGCATTAAAGTTTGTGACCTTGGGTAACAACTCATTTAACACTTCAGCTCGAACACAGTAAATCCCCGTATTGATTTCTTTAATTTTTCGAGTCTCGACAGAGGCATCTTTAACTTCAACAATGGCTTTTAATTCACCATGGTACCTGACGATTCGACCAAACTCTTTGGGGTTTTTCAACTGACATGTGACCACCGCCAGATCGAGTTTTTGACTCATAAACTCGGACATAAAAAATAAAATGTCTTCTTTTTCAATTAAGGGATGATCTCCATTGATAATTAAAATGTGACCTGACATATCTGAGGGCTGAGCTGATTGCACCGCATCCGCCGTTCCTTTTTGTTCAATTTGCTTATGCAAAGTAACCCGATAATTAGTCATAACCGCTTCGACAAGTGGGTAACCATGACCTGCCACAATGCGCGTTTCTGCAAATCCAAGTTGAGTTAGGTTTTTTACAATTCGAGATAGCATAGGCTGCCCCGCAACAGGGTGAAGCACTTTAGGTAACGGCGATTTCATCCGAGTTCCTTTACCTGCTGCTAAAACAATTGAAGACCAATTTACAGTTTCTGACATGATTAATCCCCTTTTTATTTAGTAACTTGAGTTGTTATAATAGACAATTTTATAAACTAAAACAATTCAACTTAATGTTTTAAGGATTCATTTAAAGCGTTTTAACGAGTATTATAGCTCTTTAAGATCTTAAAGATGGTGGCCAGAGAGGGAATTGAACCCCCGACACAAGGATTTTTACTCCAAAACACCAAAAACCATAAACAATTGAAAATAGAAAATAAATGATCAATTACCTAGATTTAACTGTTTTTCAATGAGTTCGTATTGTGCCGTATCAAAACTTATTTTATGACATGAGTGGTGGGAATTGGGTAGGACGAAAAAGTGTTGGTTTTTTCACTACAAAGCCCCTTAAGTACATTTTTTGATTTTTCTAACTTTGCTGCCTCTTTTTAGACGGGAAGAATCGAAAATGAAAACGTAAAATTTATCTCATTTATGGTGGGGTTAGGTTTGCCCCTAGCAATTTCTGGTCAACTCTTGATGAAATAATGGGTTGCGCAAAAAATTGAAAGCTATGCAAGTTATCGCTTTCGCATTTAACCGTTACGCGAGATCGACTATGCATTTATTAAAAGGACCTCAGACCTTCCGGGAGCATAAAACTCGCTTTGTTGGCATCACCAATGGTTTTCCGGCAATAAGCAATGTAATCGCAACAAGGTTTCGAATATCGCGACCACTGCCGTTACTATTGGATTTGCATTGACTGCAAACCGAAAATGATTTGATTTAGCAACCAAAATTTGAACTTAAAAATGAAAAGAGTTTATTGATGAGAAAAAAATCATATTTAATCACTTTAGACCAAGAACCACTTCGCATGAGCGCCATTGTTGAGCTAGAAGCTTGGCACGATAAAATTGAATTGTTAGAGATTGAAATCCAAAAATATCACGACACAGACTTCAAGCTCTATGATGACTGGCTTCGCCTAACCATGGGCAATCTTCAGACCGAAATTAATCTGCTTTTTGAAAAATATAAAAAGTTATCCTTATTTCATAATTGGATTGTACTGACATCTGAAGAAAAAAATATATCATTGCCACATGCATTCTATTTAATGTCTGAAGAAGAACTTAAATTTCAAAAAGGCTCGAGCGAAGAAAAAGAGCTGATTGAAAAATTACGAAAAGAACGTACCAATAGGATTCATGCCCAATTAAAGTCTGAGAATGAAGACGACGATGATGAATTTGAGTCCGAACTCGATCCAGATAATGAAAAGCACAATGATGAATGCCTTGAAGGTGATGATTGGATCAAAAATAAAGAAGGCAAAATTCGAGAACAGCGAGAAAAATTTAAAAAAGAAATTCTTTTCTTTGAAGGCTTAACCGATAAAAAATTAGTTAAACTCATGCGACAATTTGATGAGGGTATAAGTTTGATATCTAATTGTGTTTTTATTTGCAGTTTATGTTACCGTTTCGACATCATCGAGAGAATCTGGAATTTTACTCCATTAAAAATTAAAACTCATTTCAATGCAGATTTTAAAAAACAAATGGGTATTACATTAGATCAGTATTTGCTTAACATTAAAAAAGATGCGCAAAGAAGCTCTAGTTCGGCCGAAAATGATGAGGAATTCAATTTTAAAGCTCATTTCGAAAATCTATTTTCAAGCTCTAAAAATGAGATTTCGCCAGAAAATATTGAAGTCGCAAAAATTGTCTATCGACGTATTATGATGAAAATCCACCCAGATAAACTTTCAACTGACTTTGCAACAAATAAAAAAAATTGGCTTGATCGATTGTGGAAAAAAATTCAGACAGCCTACAATAAAACAGATGTTAAAGCCTTACAAAATCTGCACCTGCAAGTGCTGATTACTTTAAAAAAATACGATGAATTAGACTACTCAGATCTTAAAGCAGGATCAAAACTCTTGCAAAGTGAGCTCATGAGAATAGAAAAATCACACGAAGAAACACTTCAACACCCTGCCTGGGGATTTTCAAAACTAAAGTCCTATAAAAAATTGGAAAAAATAATTGCTGAACCCTACAAAAAAACTTCACGGGATTTGAAAAAAGATATTAAGCGAATCGAAGGAGTTCACGAGACTCTAAAAGACTTCGCTGAGTCAATAAAAGCGGTCGGTGGCTTCAGACAAGCGATACGACGAAAACCTGTACAAAGAAGTAAAAAACGAAAGAGCACCAATGAGTACCAGCCCAGTCTAGTTTAAAGCTGTGGTGAGGTTATTGCTTGGGCTATATACTAACATTTGTTCATTAAGGCCCAGCTGAGCTATCCCTATTAAATTACAAAAATTTTCTAACCATCATTATTGACCCCAAAAAGGGCAACAATTTATTAATGACAGGAATAGGAGCTATGATTATATTTATAGTAACTTATACGCCTGAATAGGGAGGATGCATGAAAAATTTTTACCTTATACTGCTTGTATTTTTCAATCTGCCTGTTTGCTTTTCTCAATCAGAATTATTACCCCCTAACAATGATCCAAACTCACTTAGCTTAAAAAAAAATCAGGTTTCATTCGAGTTCTCAAGTTTAGCCAATGCAATCAAATATACTCGCTATTTGGCTAATAATTATTCTGTGGGCTTTTCTATTGGAAATGCTAAAGATGACATCATTTCAAAAGAAGGCGGCGACCTCCAAGCCGGAACATTTTACGTAGAGTCAGCAAAATGGTCCGCTCAATTAATTAAAGTGGATTCACGTTACTATTTGACTGAGCCTTTTAATCTTCCCAAGGGCTATTCCATTGGCGGAAGCTTTGCCTTTGTCTCAGGCGAAACTGAATATAGCTGGGGGCGCTACGACAATGATCCTGCCTTTATTATTATTGGAAACGGAAGACGACTTCAAGCGGCTGGAGGTAACAAGGAAGCTTTTCAAAGCTCCTTAATACAGATTGATACTAAATACACATGGTCTATAGATAGGCTTGGTTTTCAAATATTAGGCAGCACACCCTACGCACTACTTGATTTAGGTGCAGGGCTTAGAACGTTTCTTGATAACCCCGTGCTCAACTACTTAGAAAAGGGAACCGTCCCACAAAAAATATCAACTTTTGAAAGCAACACGGGTTTTGATGTGTTTTTAAATCTTGGGTTTATTTTTTAATATTAATTTATCTATTCGACATTAGCACTTAAGAAACTGTAAAAGTGGTGGCCAGAGAGGGAATTGAACCCCCGACACAAGGATTTTCAGTCCTCTGCTCTACCGACTGAGCTACCTGGCCAACTAAGATCAAGCAAATGGGTCTTAAAGATCATTAAACTAGTCAGGCGTAGGCCTTATTGTCAACTTAGGCCTAATTTACTAAAATGCGGCGCACAACTAGAGTGACAGGGCTTGATCTAAATCCCAGATCAAATCATCAATATTTTCGACTCCCACACTTAAGCGAATCATCCCGTCTTCAATGCCCAATTCTTTTCTGCGTTCAAGGGGAACACTGGCATGGGTCATAATGGCAGGGTGCTCAACCAATGACTCAACACCCCCCAAACTCTCAGCTAATGAAAAAATTTTAACTGACTCTAAAAAGTTTCTAGCTGCCGCAAGGCCCCCTTTGATGTAAAAAGTAACCATTCCACCATAGCCTGACATTTGGGACACAGCGAGGCTGTGCTGGGGATGAGTTTTCAACCCCGGATAAATAACTTTTTCAACAGCCCTATGATTTTCTAAAAATTGAGCAATTAGTTTTGCGTTGATCCCATGCTGATTCATGCGCAAGGGAAGCGTTTTAAGTGATCTTAAAAACATATACGAATCAAAAGCGCTCATAACCGCACCCATTGAGTTACTTAAGAAAAATATTTTTTCAGATAACTCGGGCCGGTTAGTAACAATGACTCCGCCAAGCATATCACTATGACCACCAATATATTTAGTTGCTGAGTGGACCACCAAATCGGCCCCTAAACTAATTGGTTTTTGAAAGTACGGGCTCATAAATGTGTTATCAACAACCACAATTATATTTTTAAGTTTGGCCTGTTCACAAATTTTAGCAATATCAATTAGCTTAAGCGTTGGGTTTGTTGGCGTTTCAATCCACACCATTTTTGTATTCGTTTTAATAGACTTTAAAAACTGACTTGCGTCTGTTAAATCAGCATAAGTAAATTCGATACCCTGATTTTTTATCACTTTATCAAATAGGCGAAATGTCCCCCCATACATATCATCGCAGGTTAAAACATGATCGCCCATTTTTAGTAACCCCATGACAGTTGTCGCAGCAGCACACCCCGAGCTAAATGCAAAACCCATGTCCCCGCCCTCTAAGCTTGCCATACATTGCTCAAATGCAAAACGAGTTGGATTTTTAGTACGACTGTATTCGTATCCCTGATGAACTCCTGGAGAGGTTTGTACAAATGTTGAGCTTAAATAAATCGGCGTCATAATGGCCCCTGTCGTGGGATCAGGGGATTGACCTGCATGAATAGCTAAAGTTTCAAATTTTAATTCTCTATCGGGTAACTGCTTCATATATAGCCCCTCACAGGTAAGCATTTAGTAATATCAATTCAAACTATTTAATCAAATTAAATTCAGTTAAATTAGTTAAGTCAGATTAGATTAGATTTACTTAATCTAACTTAATCTAATCTAACTTAA
>DYOP01000002.1:13367-36586 GCA_020720425.1 Bdellovibrio sp.
ATTAGATTTACTTAATCTAACTTAATCTAATCTAACTTAATCTAATCTAACTTAACTTAACTAAGCTTAACTTAGCTTAACTTAGCTTAACCTAACTAAGCTTAACTTAGCTGAACTAAAACTCAATTATTTCATTTTATTTTGTCAAAAAACCATTATCTAAAAGCCACTGTGGATTAAAGGCTTTGCTTAAATAATTTCTACCGTGATCCGCAAATAACACAACACAGTTTTTATGCTCAGGGTGGGCTTGTAAATACTTAATGGCCCCTACAAGAGCCAGCGCCGAAGAAGGTCCTACGCATAATCCTTCTTTTTTAATAAGGGCTAAAGTCATTTCAAAAGCTTCTTGATCGGTTACCTGAACGGCATCATCAATTATTTTTAAATGCACATTATCTGGTAACATATCTTCGCCCACGCCTTCAACAAAGTAGCCTTGGGGGGGATCAATCACTTTACCGTGTTTAACCAAATCAAATAAAATGCTACCTACAGGGTCTGCTAAAACTATTTTTACATGAGGATTTTTTTGTTTTAAATAGGTGCCTATTCCCGAAAGACTGCCGCCCGTACCAGCTCCGGCAACAAAAACATCAATGTTACCATCAAATTGCTCCCATATTTCTGGGCCCGTAAAATCAATATGGGCTTGTGGATTAGCAGGATTATGATATTGATTAGTCAAATACGCATGCGGGGTTTCGAAAGCTATTTTTTTAGCAACACTATAATGACTTCTCGGATCGTCAGGCTCAAGGCCGGTAGGGGTAATAATGACTTCGGCCCCATAGGCCCTTAAAAGAGCTCTTTTTTCTTCTGAAATTTTATCGGGCATCACAAAAATGCACTTATACCCTAAAATAGCACCCACCATGGCAAGCCCCACCCCCGTGTTACCAGAAGTAGCTTCAACCAAAACCCCAACTCCCGGTTTAAGGCGTCCTTTTTTTTCGGCCTCTTTAATAATAGATAAAGCAATTCTGTCTTTAACCGAACCACCTGGGTTAAAATATTCTAATTTAGCCCAAATTTGAGCTGAAAAATGAGGAGGTAACACATTGTTAATTTTAACGGCGGGAGTGTTTCCAATAATATCAATCACACTTGAATAAACGTTTTTCATGCTTTTGCTCCTTTATACAGCCAGAAAAGCACAAAGTTTAATCTAAATCAAACCGCCTATAGCCCTAAATAACTTTTTTGAACTTCCGGATTATTAAGCAACTCCGAACCAAGCCCCGTTAATACAATGCTACCTGTTTCTAAAACATAAACTCTATGACTCATTTTCATGGCGGCTTTTGCATTTTGCTCGACAAGCAAGATAGTCATCCCTTGCTGATTGAGCTGCACAAGCATATTAAAAATATCTTTAACAATGATTGGCGCTAAGCCCATTGATGGTTCATCAAGCAACAAAAGTTTTGGTTCTGACATAAGCGCACGAGAAATCGAAAGCATCTGCTGCTCACCACCTGACAAAGTCCCGGCCTGTTGCAACCAACGTTCTTTAAGTCTTGGAAATCTTAAAAGATTAAGCTCAATATTTTTATTAATTTCAGATTTACTTTTTCGAGTGTAGGCCCCCAACTCTAGATTTTCTTTGACACTCATATTTAAAAAAATTCCTCGCCCCTCGGGAACATGGGCCATTCCCAATTTAACTCTATGTTCAGGGCTTAAATGTGAGATATCTTGATTTTGAAATAAAATTTGTCCTTTTACGCCATCAAGTAACCCTGAGCAGGCTTTTAAAGTTGAAGTTTTACCAGCTCCGTTTGATCCCACTAATGATATAATTTCACCTTCAAACACCTGAAATGATATTTTTTTTACAGCCGATATTCTGCCATAATTAATGGATAAATCTTTAACATCTAAAATTAGCTTGTTACTCATATAAGTTCCTCAGCTTGGCCATTAAGTCACAGAAATCAAATAATAAATTATTCATCGACCCCTAAATAGGCTTTAATCACCTCAGGGGAAGATCTAATTTCTGAAGGGACACCCTCAGCAATTTTTTTTCCATAATCTAACACGGCGATTTTATGGCATAAGTTCATAACAAGTTTCATGTCATGTTCAATTAACAAAATACTCACATTCATTTTTAAGTTAACCTCTTTGATTAACTCCATCAAAAGCTCTGTCTCTGAGTGATTCATTCCGGCAGCAGGCTCATCTAGACAAATCAATTTTGGTTCCATCGCTAAAGCCCTGACAATTTCAAGCTTTCGCTGATCCCCATAAGATAAATTTTTTGAAATTTCATTTTGTTTATCTGACAAATCAAAAAAATCTAATAGCTCTAACGAAGATTTTTTAAAAACCTTCTCCTGCTCTTTAAATATTTTACTATGAAATAAGGTGTCCAATAAGCCATATTTAACTAAATGCGTTTTTGCGATAAGTACATTTTCTAAAACAGATAATTCTTTAAATAATCTAATGTTTTGAAAAGTTCGAGTCATACCTTTTCTTGAAATTTCAAAGGGTCTAAGTCCCGAAATGATTTGATTATCAAATACGATATCTCCCATTGTAGGAGCATAAATCCCCGTTATTACGTTAAACATCGTTGTTTTACCCGCACCATTTGGACCAATCAATCCAAAAATCTGATTGGGCTTAACCGAAAAACTCACTTTAGAAATAGCCTTTAATCCTCCAAAATGAACACTGACATCATTCACTTGTAGTAAAGACTTATCTTTTTGTTCGTTTATCAAATTACTTTCGAGCATACTTACCCTTAAACCAATCGGTTATTTCTTTATGCCCCATTAACCCCTGAGGTCTAACAATCATTAATATAATTAAAATAAGCGAAAAAATGACCATCCTTAAATCAACTCCCGTATATTCTTGCAAAGGACGTAAAAATTCAGGTAACAGAGTTACAATACCTGCGGCCATAATGGTTCCGGTTAATGAGCCTATGCCTCCTAAAACGACAATCATAACGATCTCAACTGATTTTTGAAATGAAAACGTCGAAGGATTTAAGTACTGGGCAAAGTGAGCAAACAAACTGCCTGCAACTCCGGCAAAAAAACTTGATAAAACAAAAGCCCTTACTTTAGCCTGAGTAACATAGACCCCTAAAGCATTGGCCGCGAGCTCATCTTCTCTCACTGCTAAAAATGATCGACCATGAACTGAAAAGCGAATTCGATAAAAAGCCATGAGCGCAAAAATCAACCAAAAACAGGCATAAATAAAGTTTTGATAAAAAGTTGATACGATAAAAACCGAAGGTAAATCAATCTCAGGAGGGCTAGAAATTCCGTACATCCCTCGGGCCCCGCCAACAGCTGGCATATTTAACAGGGTAACCCTAATAATTTCGCCAAAACCCAAAGTAACAATAGCTAAATAATCTCCTTTTAACCTAAGCGAAGGTAAGCCCACGATCCAGCCCAAAAGAGCAGCCACTAAACCCCCCGCTATCTGAAGTACTAAAAACCCACCCGGAATATGCGTTAACAATGGCACCTGAGTTGAAAGCCAAGCTGAACTATAAGCTCCCGCAGCCATAAACCCAGCATGGCCAAGCGAAAATTGCCCCGTCATACCGCTTAACAAGTTTAAACCTAATCCAAGTATCATATTGATAATTAAATACATAGTAACAAATTGAATAAACGAGTCCAAAACTTGATCCCATATCAGGCCCACAAAAATAAGTATAATAAATGATAAAATCCATTTGTTTATTTTCATTTAGACCTTCTCAACAAATTTAGATCCTAATAATCCACTGGGCTTAAAAAGTAATATTAAAATTAAAATCAAAAAAGCGAGGGCATCTCTAAAGCTCGAAGACACATAGGCCACAACCATCTCTTCGCTTAAACCCATAATAATAGCACCCAAGACCGCTCCCGGAATGTTACCAATGCCACCTAAAACAGCGGCCACAAATGCTTTAAGGCCCATTAAAGAACCCATCATGGGGTCAATCTTGGGATACTTCATACTAACTAATACCGACGCTATCCCCGCCAGAGCCGCCCCAACAACAAAAGTTAAAGTTATCATACGATTGACCCCAATGCCTAACAGCGAAGCAGCATGAGGATTTTGGCTTACAGCCCGCATCGCCTTTCCTTGACGCGTTTTTGATATAAAAAAATGTAAGATAAGTAAACTTATCATTGTTACCAATAAAACAAGAAGATCAATTAACCTCAGCTGAATCGTGGGTGAATCAATGACAACATAAGAGCCTATCAACTGAGGATAAAATTTAGGCTCGGCTCCAAAAATAATTTGCCCGCCAAATTGTAAAAGTAAACTAACCCCTATCGCTGTAATTAAAACATTAAGTTTGGGAGCCCGTCTTAAAGGGCGATATGCCAATTTTTCTATTGTGAGCGCTAAAACAGAAGTCACAATAACTGACCCTGCCAAAGCTAAAATTAACCCTGTGCCCATTGGTAACTTTTCAAAACCAAAATATCGACTTAAATAATAACTCCCCATAGCTCCGACCATATAAACATCAGAATGAGCAAAGTTGATCATTTGCATAATTCCATAAACCATCGTGTAACCTAAGGCAATCAGAGCATAAATGCTACCCAAGCTTAATCCATTAATGATGTGTTGTAAAAAATCTGACATCTGCTCCTTGTTTTATCTAAGGGTTTATAGTCGTAACGTATTTATTTATTTTTCCAGAGACCTGAACAACGACCGCACTTTTCATGGCATTTCGATTTTGATCAATCGTTATCATTCCGGTAACACCTTGATAATTTTTTATTTTGGCAAGCTCTTCTCTAATAGATTTTGTAGTAAAATCTTTAGCTTCAGAAATGGCCTTAATCAAAACCCCTGCCGCATCATAACCTTGAGCCGCCAATCCATCAGGTACTTTTTGATATTTTGCTTTATAGGCTTGAACAAAGTTAATAACTTCAGGAAGTGTTGACTCATTCGAATAGTGATTCGAAAAATAAGCCCCTTCAATAGACTCTCCACCAATTTCAAATAGCTTTTCTGAATCCCAGCCATCACCGCCCATCAAAATGGCCTTTAAACCAACTTCGCGAGCTTGCCTAGCAATCAAACCAACTTCAGTATAGTAACCGGGGATATATAAGGCATCAGGAAGTTGCGATTTAATTTGAGTCAGCTGGGCTTTAAAATCAACATCTCCTGATTGGTAACTTAAATCTGCGACCACAGATCCGCCGTACTCTTTATGAGTGGCAACAAAAAAATCAGCCAACCCAATTGAATAATCAGATTTTAAATCTCTTAATATGGCTACTTTTTTTAATTTTAAGTTTTCATTGGCAAAACGAGCCATCACTCGCCCTTGAAAGGGGTCAATAAAGCAGACCCTAAAAATATAGTCACCCACCTCTGTTACTTTTGGATTAGTCGAAGAGGGCGAAATCATCGGTATTTTTTTTAATTGTGCAATCGGGGCTGCGGCCAAAGAACGAGAACTCGCAACCTCGCCCAGTAACGCCAAAACTTTTTCTTGTTCAATAAGACGGGTCGCAACCGCCGCGGCTTCTTCGGGCTTACCTTGATTATCCATAGTTATAAGTTTAATTTTTTTTCCTTTAACTCCGCCCTTTTGATTAACTTCGTCTAAAAAAAGCCTAATCCCCTCATCCGTTGATATTCCAAAAGTCGCCTCGCTCCCTGTCATCGAAGCAAACTGCCCAATTCTAATTTCATTAGGGTTCATTTTTTTCGTACAAGAAAAGCTCACAAACAACGATAAAACAAAAGGCAAAACAAAAGGCAAAACAAGCTTCATTATTATTTTCTCCCTAAATAGGCATTTAATAGACTTTAATTTACATTAAGTAATTAATAAAGCGGCCCTATAGGAAATTTCACCTCGTTACCAATCACTCAATATGAAAAAAGTTTAATGGAAGATGATACAATAGGTTACCATTTTTTAACAAAGTCTTAAAAAAAAGAGGACTCTAGACCTAGGTCTAATTACATAGCTAAAAGTCTAGCTAACTCGAGCAAATGCTCGGGTGTTCTTTTTTCATTAAATACAGCATCAGATAAAGGAACTAAGACAATGTTACCCGCCTGTATCCCCACCATTTTGTCTTTTTCTCCATTTAATAAAGCCTGAACAGCAAAAGCACCCATTTGCGAAGCTAAAATTCGATCGTTTGCTGATGGGCTTCCGCCTCGTTGCTGATGTCCTAAAATTGAAACTTTGGCCTCTAAGTTAGCTCTTTTTCTGAACTGTTCAGCTAAGTCATAAGCTCGCCCTGGCTTTTCACCTTCAGCGGCTATAATAACCGAACTCTTTTTTCCGCGTGCTCGGGCATCTTGAATACGATTAATAATATGATCAATTGGCATCGGAAAATCGGGAGCTAAAATTTCTTCTGCGCCCCCTGCCACTCCCACATTGGCAGCAATAAATCCTGAATTTCGACCCATAACTTCGATAATAAATAAACGATCATGGCTATCTGCTGTATCTCTAATCTTATCTATCGAAGAAAGCGCTGTATTAACAGCCGTGTCAAACCCAATAGTTAAATCTGTTCCCCAAATATCATTATCAATAGTGCCTGGAATACCAATAATCGGAAACTGATGCTCTTTGTATAGTAACTGCGCCCCCGTAAAGCTACCATCTCCCCCGATACACACTAAGGCTTGAATGCCTGCTTCTTTTAAATTATTAATGGCAAGGGTTCTAAACTCAGGCTTATGAAACTCAGGACATCTGCCTGTTTTTAAAATTGTTCCACCCCTTTGTAAAATATTGGCCATCGCTCGTGGAGTCAACTGCTGAAAATCTTTATCAATCATTCCTTGGTAACCACCCATTATACCCACAACTTCAAGATTTTTTTGTAAAGCTGTTCTTGAAACCGCTCTAATAGCTGCATTCATCCCCGGCGCATCACCACCACTTGTAAAAACACCAATTTTTTGTAGATTAATTTTTTCAGCCATACCATAACTCCTTAATAATAAAAAAAAGCCCGTAAGCATAAAATGCCTACGGGCTTTATTATTCAATAATTTAAAATTACTTCAACATATTTTTAAATTCAGAACCAGCGCGGAATTTAGGAGCCCATGAAGAAGGGATTTTAATTTCTTTGCCAGTTTGAGGATTGCGACCAATACGAGCTTTCCTTTTTGTTTTAGTAAAAGTACCAAAACCAACAAGTTTAACATCGTCACCTTTTTTAACAGCCTTACGGATATTATCAAAAGTTGAGTTTAATACAGTTTCACACTGTGTTTTTGAAAGTTTGGTTTCTGTTGCCAACTTTTCGATTAGCTCTTGCTTGTTCATGCTTTCTCCTTTTTCGCGTGGTTATTAGTGTACGCACCTATGATTGCAATTTATTTTTACATTTCGGTCAAAATATTTTTTAATTTGATGCGTATTTTCAAGCTTTAGGGAGTAACATTGACTTTTTAATCAATATAGCAAAGGAAATCCAACCCCGTGAGCCATTTTATCCCGAAAATCAGGCCCTTTTTTGACTATTTTTTTTAAATGTGGGCAAAGCTTTTGATTAAACCACTGCTTAGTCGGTATAAAAGCAGAGACCAACTTAGCTTTTGAACACCTCCATTCATGGCCTCTCTAAGCTTATGCTGTACTGCCTTTTATAGCCCCGTTCAACTTACGCCAACAATCAGGGTAACACTGATTCAACAATAAATCCCGTCTCCTCTAAGGAACATATTTTATATATCCCCGCCAGCTTTCTTTCGCCGCTTTCTGTTCTTTGAACAGAAATTATATAATCTAAACTCATTTGAATTAATCTTCGAATAGCAACAAGTCCCCATTGCGAAGCTCCCCACTGGATTAGCATCTCAAGCCTTATTAAAGCCTGCGAGGGAGACGCAGCATGGAGCGATCCAAAACTTCCTAAATGGCCTGTCGATAGAGCCATTAAAAAATCTTTAGCTTCTTGGGCCCTGATCTCACCCATGATAATTCTATCTGGTCTCATTCTAAGCGCATTTTTAACCAGCATGCTTTGATCAAATACAATTTTTTGATCAAAACTATTTTCTTTAGTTAATAATTTTGCCGATACCCGATTCGGCAATTTTAACTCAGGCGTATCTTCAATTATCACACACCTTTCATTTTTAGGTAACTCATTTAAAAGCGCATTTAAAAGTGAGGTTTTTCCGGAACCGGTACCACCAATGACCAAAAAATTTTTATGTTTATTAATTATATTTTTTAAAATAGTTACCTGTGCTGGTGATACAAAATTATTATCCATTAGCTTATCTAAAGTCCAAGGGCTTTCGGGATGTCTTCGAAAACAAATATGGCCTTCTGATCTTGTGAGTTCTGAGTCAATATAATGAAGACGAAAATTTCTGTAAACTGACTGAGCAATGGGGTTTTCTTTACTAACCACAACCTGGGCCTGACTTAGCATTCGAGATATAAAATTTTGATAACTCACTTGAGAGGCAAATTGATCTTCAAACGAAAATAATTGCCCTCCCTTTTCGAACCAAATATTATTAAATCCATTAACAATAATCTCAGTTATTTCTTCATCAGCAAATAACGTCTCAAGGGGGCCTGCCGCTTCAAACTCATCTCTAATACGATTTCGAATATCGAGTTGAGCCGATTTTAATTCATCATCTAAAACCCGTTTTAAAAATTCGCTCCTCGTTTGTTCGCTTGATAACTGAAACGAATAGGCACTTCGCGGATCGGCACTTATTTTATTTTCAATCGCTCTTATGGCCTCAATATGATTCACGCTGACCTCCTCACTTTTAGTGTTTAATAAACAATTTCGGGTCTAACAAGAACCACCATTTCGGTCGTATCGGATCTAAAATCATTTGACGAAAACAGATCCCCAAAAATTGGAATTTTATTAAATCCCATCAAGCCCTGAGAGGCGATGGCTTCTTCGGCCTTAACCAATCCTGATAAGGCAATAATTCGAGACTCCGTTAAATCAAAATGAGATTTAATTTTATTTACTTTAATCCCAGGCACTCCGTCCAATTGAACTGACATATCAAGTGATGACATTTCGGCTTCGATTTGAACACTCATACGCCCAGAAAAATCGGCTTTCGGTAACAGTTTGATGAAAAGTCCATATTTTTTCCATACAACACTACTATTTTGTAGATTCATCATTCGAATAGGTAACTCACCTCCTGCCATAAACTGCGCTTCGGCTCCGCTACGAGTCAGTAACGTAGGGTTAGCTATCACTTTGCCTGTCCCATTTTGCTCAAATGACTGAGCTGAAAAACCTAAGCCCGGGTCCCAAGCCAACCCTTCCGGAATAACTTGCGCCGAAAACTGAGAAGGCCATACGATACCAGAACTTTCTAATTTATTTTTTTTGATTTCCATGATCATAATTTGAACTTTAACCATGGGTTTTATTGCTAAGGTTCGAACGGAGTACTCAACACGAATGCCAAGCGCATTTAACATTTCAGCCAGTCGATTTTTTTTGATTTCGTTCATCGGAAAATGAGCATACCAAAAGGGCGAAAATATAATTCTAGGAATTGGGTAACCTGATTGAGTTAATAACTGATTAACCCACTTAACAACTTGAGCGGTCATGTCTGTATCAACTTTGATCTGATTTTTAAAATTACAATTTGATTGATTACAGAGTTCGTATATTTTTTTAAACTGTAGCATCGAAAAAAGCTGTCCCGATAAAACCACTTCACCTTTATCAACAAAAACGTGAAGCCCTAAAGAAGTTTTAACAAAGTTTTCGAGTTTTAATAGGGTTCGTCTTTGATTTAAAGTTAAAACACTCACTTCAACTAATTGGTCGTCGACTTTAAGCTGAGTCCAGCCTGGTTTTAATCCTAGGATGTGGGTAGCAGCCCCTGATTCTTGTATGGAAATGACTTTTTGTTTAGCAACAATGACCTTACTGATAACTTTAATCGGGGCCCGATCTCCAACGGTAAGCACTATATTCTTAATAAATTGAGCTTCCGTTTTTGAGTAACAAACAGATCCAAATAAAATTCCTGCTAGCATAAGTATAAAACTTTTCATGCTCTAACCTCCTTTAGTCGTAAAGGGAAAGCACAAAAATTGTTCCTACACTCACAGCTGGGAATTAATACTTATCTGTATTTCGGACGCCCCCATGCGGACTATATGCGGTTAAAATGATACTTAAATAAGATCCAATAAGGGCTTTTCTCTTTTTAATCCTATTTATTTTCGAGTCAGTTTTGATTGCTCATTGCTTTTAAGAACAGGCTCAAACCAAATATCAACGAGATTCCACTGCTGGTTATCTCGAGTCACGACTTTTGCCTGACCTCTTTCAATGGCATATTTGCCATTGGGCTTAAGCTCACTTAGATCATAATTTAAATTTATCTTTTTAATTAATTTTGACATCTTAACCATTTCTTTTTTTTCTGATATTCCATTACCATTAAGATCGTTCCATAAAACAAGTTTTGAAAATAACTTATCGCTTTCATCAATAAAATTATCCTTATTGGTATCGATAACTTTAAGTGCTTCAAATCCGTTGGCATGCTTATAGCTGTCGGCAAATAATTCATCTCGAGTATCAATTTTACCTGATTTATCAATATCAAGCGCTAAAAAGTAACCTTTAAAACCTGCCTCGGGCCAGTATGTTTTTTTTCCTTTATAGAGGGGAAAACTCGAAATATGATTAAAAGATGGCCTAGCATCATTAGTAAAAATCATTAATGGATCAGAACTTGGGGGCAAAACAGTAGAACCACAAAATCCAAGCCCCCCAGGAAAAGAAACAGCTACTTCAATTTGATTTTGGTCTGACGAAACAGTGGCTCCTGCCAGAATAGTACTATTTACAAGACCTGCTTGGGTCATGTAGTCTTGGCATAAATAACTAGGGACCGGATATTGTTGAAAGCCTAAAATTGGCTTGTTAGTAACAGGGTCACAAGAAGCATCTGACTGAGAAAAACTAGAACTCACAATCGACAATTTACCCTTTGAATCAGAAAAGTAGCTTATGGGTATAGAAAATTCGATCATGTTACCAAAAATTTTAGCATCTATAGTGCTTGGATCCTTTTTACTGTTGGGTAAAGAGTAAGGCAGAGTAACTGAAGATCCGTTAGCTGCTACAATTTCTGATGGGTAACTTGCCTTAATGTCCAGATCTTGATTACCTTTTTTAATTTTCAATGATGCCTCAAGAATAGAAACGGGAGAAACTGGCCTGTCTCCACCGCTGATATTAATTCCATAACAGGAGTTACGTAGCCTCACAATAACATTGCCAGATCGACCATCATACCCCCTTGAGGGAGGCGTGTAGGTGCTTGTTTCAAGCATAACAGAACTTGCATTTGAGGATGAGCTAATAGACGAATTGGCTCCTGCAATACTTACATAAAACAAATTAAAAGATATTAAATAAGATGAAAACAGGACAAGGCTAAATAAATTATTCATAATTCCCCTCTCAATTGTTAATTAATCTTACTTAACTAGATTAAAGGAAATCACTAAAGATGCAATACTCTGTCTAAATAATTCTAGAGATTTGACTTTATTTGATACAACTTGTGGTTTTTGAAAACTGCCGGCCTCAAAAACAGACCTATAAAGGACGAATTCATCTTTATTATCTGGATTTTTTTTTAAAAAATACTTTACAGCTTGAACAACCCTTATCTTTACAAAAGGACTTCCTCCGCTGGCACTGGGCAAGGTTCTAAAAAATTGATCTAAACTCGATATTTCTAGCCCTGTATAAGGGTTCCTAAAATTAAAGTAGGAACTAAGCTGCGTCGCTTTATCTACACTACCACCATTAACATAACCTAGGAAGGTTGGAAATCGAGGAGGTATTTGCATGTTTAGCTCTCCATTAAATACCGCACTTTTTGGCCGAATCGAAATTGGAAAATCAATTAAAATGAGGTTACCATCTTTTAAAAAATCAGATCTTTGTTTAGTAACAACATTTTCTTTATTTAGCGAATCAAACGTCAAAGGAGCACTGGTCGTATTTATATTTTGGCTTGCACCGACTGTATAAGCCGATGCTGGATTATAGAGCAAAGGACTGCCCATGAGAGGCCTATCTGCTATAAAAACAAATTCTTCGCCTTCACTGTCGAGTTTAATACTCCTCGTTTTATTATTAATCTTATTTTCAGGATAATCAGAAATAAGATCAAAAAAATTGTTTTGGTTATCATCAGAAAGTTTCCACCCATAAAGCGAGGCGGATGAGTACATGAGATCTTTTTCTAAATACCTCTCCCCTAAATACTGATCCGTAGAGTTTTCTAATTCACTTTCAATTTTTTTTTGATTTTTAAATACATCAGTGAGAAAAAAAAGAAGAGAAAATGAAACTATAAAAAAAAGTGCCGTAGCTACCATCATTTCAACGATTGAAAAGCCTTTGTTATCTTTAAATTTAAACTTTAATAATTTCATTACATCCCCAATGTCATAGCATAAGAATACTCTTTAATCACATTCTCTCCCCAGTCTTTGTGGGTTAACCTGAACTTTACAACATAGAGTCCTTTCATGTTTTGATGAGGCGAAATGACAAAGCCCATGCGACCAGAGCACTTTTCACAATTTTTTTTTTCAGTAACAATATGGCTATCCCAAGCATACTTTAAATTATCTTTTTTAAGACTTCCTTGGGCGTCGCCCATGACCGAATTATCATAATGGATTTGGTAGTAAGCGAGACCTTTGCGAATGTTTTGCAGCATATTATTAATCTGCTTGTTTTCAATGATACGTAATTTATTTTGATACTGTAATTGATTAAGCCCATTAAAAGCTGTGACAGCTAACAATAAAAGACCCAGGCCTAGTCCTAGTGATATCATTAGTTCGACAAGTGTTACCCCGACTTCATTCGTTTTAATTATTTTCATATTCCCATCTCCCGAGAGTGCTCTTTTAAGATAAATCTATTGTATTTTCTTTTGCACACAGGCTGTAATGAGCCCGGGATAAGGCCGCAATCGGGGTCGATAGTTGTGTATTGAAAAACTGAACTTTCACTACTTAAAGAGGCTGGGGAGCATAAAAAACGATCTTGATGATCGTTAAGTGCGGGTTTGGGATGCCACAAGGGAAGCTTTTCTTCTACATCAGAACAGGTTATACCATCAGTCCTTGGTTTTAAAATATTCATGGCCTTTAAGTCTATCACAGCTTGAGGGTGATAGATGTTACTCCAACGCACCCCATTTTTATAGACCGTCTTATCAACCTTTAATTGACCAACAATGAAGGTACCTATAATTCTTAATGGGCTTGATCTTGGCCTAATTTCCAAGTTGTCGCAGACAAAAAAGCCAGTAATCACCTGAGCTGAATCTTCAATAATACAATTGCCAACGATAGAAACAATTCTAAATTCAGTCGTATGTTTTAATGAGTTACTTTGATTAAATACAAGCGTACCAGTAAGCGGATCCTTATTGGGATCTACTCCCGCACCATCAGCTGAAACAATATTCCATGCCCATCGCGTTTGATCCGCAAAACTCACTCCCCAATTGGCACCAAACGCCCCTCCTGCTCCCGAATTAGAGCATTGTTCAATTGATGAGGCCAAATCATTTGAGGGGGCTTTTTCATTATATAAAAAAGGACTTCCCCCACTAAAAAATTCATCTAAGTCAGTGGGCTTAAGCATACCTTCAGACCATTCTAATTGACTTCCTGATCCCTTTCCGAGGCCAAAATTTCTGGTCTGTAAAGTAACATGCCGATCCCACTTATCATTTATGCTCGTTGGAGGCGGCCGATTAAACCAAGAAGGATCTTCACTAGCTTGAGCGATAGGCTGCCCCCCCTTAAAAAGCTTATCGTATAACAAAACTTTTGATGAGATTTGAATATCTTCTCCGTAAACATACTTTGGTGGAGTCACTGTTGTATCTAGATATGTAAACTTTAGCATCTCAGGATTAAGCACTTCGACCTTGAGATCAACCAAATGAGGTTGCTCATTTTGATTAACAATAACCGGATTCGCAGAAAAAATTATTTTTGCATTTTTTTTATCAGGGATATTATTTTTAATTTCAAATTCAACACTTCCTTTAAAAGGTAAGTAAAATTCGACTTCTTTTTTTCCGATGAGAGTATTTACTTTCATTATGGAGCCATGTGCATCTTCATTTACCTTAGGGTTAACAATTTCAATATCTTTAATTTCTTTAATGTACTTAGTATCAAAAGGGAGATTAGAACTTACATTTTTCACATTAATTACACCCGAAGCACCTATTGTTTGTTTGCTCAACTCATTATAATCACTAAGCCCCAAACGATATTGAGTTACCATGGAAGCAGAACTATTTAAATGCTCAACAATGAGTTTTGAGTCTAACATAGCATCTACAGAGTTTCTTTTAGAAGCCAGATCTCGGCACAATGAGAAATCGGGATTTAATGAGGAAGTCCCAGGTGATAAAAAATGAGAAGCCCCTAAATCCACAGCTCCATCGGTATCTAGACCCTTTAAAAAACCTCCAAAGACTTTGCTCTGGCTCCAAAACGTTTCGTCTTGAGGGGGAGTGTAAGGAGAACCCTGGTTAGTTTTGACAGTTCCCGAACCCTGAATCACTCGATCAGAAAAAACAACAGGAGCTATTTTACCAGAGCCCTGATCTGAAGGCTTTAAAAGATAAATATCCCTTTCAACAAAAACAGGACTTTCAAATAAAAAATCCCTAACTGAGGCTTGTCCCTGAGATTGATTAGTCAAATCAATAACAGGAAATACAGCATCTTTTGAATGGGAGGGAAGCCCTACTCCCCCATCAAGTCGCAAATCTTTTAACACCACGAGGGCAAAATTATAAAGCTCTCTTGGATGCAATGAAATATAGCTTTTTGCTGCTAACTTATTGCTTCCCGCGTACATAACTTTTTCGTTTTTATCTAGCAAAGATACTTCGACAAACAAAAATAAACCCTGACCAACCAAAGGCGCATCTAAATTTACATCTTTATAGAATTTAACCTTAAAATACTTAAAATCTGGCAATTTATTTTTCGAAATCATAAATGACAAAGGATGATCAGCGCTTAACTCACCTATTGAGACTTTGATTTCAACCTCATCTAGCGATAAGGGATTTGGTAACTCTTCCTTTAATACATCTTTTGACCTTAAGTCTTTCAAAAAATTTATCTGCTCCTCAGTCAAAATCAATCTTTCTAAATTTTTTTCATTTATCCAAAGACAGTTAGTATCTTGAAGCATATTGTCCTGCAAACACCACCTTTGCTTCATTACAAAAATAGAGTAATCTAAAACAGAGTTTAAAATCATGCTGGAGTAAGTATCATTTTTATTTTTGCTTATTTGACTTGAATTTATTAATACTCGATTTGCTAAATAATAAATAGCCAAAGCTAATGAAATTCCAATAACAAATACTAAAATCTGAGCCTGACCTTTTTCTCTTTTTCTAAACTTAACTTTTTCATGATTAGATATTGTCATTCCCATCCCCTGTTTTTAATTCGGCTTCAATATTTTACACTCTAAACCGAGTTCTCTATTGCAATATTTTACATCATCCTATTTCATTATCTTAAAGGGTTTCTTGATTTGTTCATTTTGCAGAGCAAAAAAGGCAATGGGAACCGATGTTATTTACTTAAATTTCATTGTTGGGAATAATATAATATCTCGAATGCTCGAACGATTTGTCAGAAGCATCACAAGTCGCTCTATCCCTAAACCAACCCCGCCAGTCGGAGGCATTCCCACATCGATAGCATGAATAAAATCTTCATCCATAGGATGGGCCTCATCATCCATTGATCTTTTAGATTCTTGCTCTTTAAGCCTTAAATACTGCTCTTCGGGATCATTTAATTCAGAGTATGAGTTACCAATTTCCATCCCCGCGATAAAAGGCTCAAATCTTTCAACTAATCGAGTATCCTTACGGTGAATTTTAGTTAACGGCGATATTTCAACCGGATGATCCATTACAAAAGTTGGCTGCACCAAATGCTTTTCAACGGTCAGTTCAAACAGCTCCATAATCAACTCGCCCCATGAAAGAGAAAATAATTTATCTTTTTCTCTGGCCCAAGAAGAATCGAGTTCTAAAATTTTTTCTCTTAAAACAGGTAACGGCGTTGTATCGGGATCTATTTTTGCATATTCACGAACCCCGTCAAGCACAGTCAGTCGTTTCCAGGGGCGCTCAAACGAAATTTCTTGCCCCTGATAGTTAAGAGTCAAAGAGCCATTCATTGTTTGCACCAAATAACACACAAGACTTTCAAAGCGATCCTGTTGATCGTTGTAATCTGTGTAGGCCTCATACCACTCCATCATAGTAAATTCAGGATTATGAGTGCGATCGATCCCCTCATTTCTAAAGTTTTTACCAATTTCAAAAACTTTTTCAAAGCCTCCGACGATAAGGCGTTTTAAATAAAGCTCGGGAGAAATTTTAAGATACAACTTCATATCTAAAGCTCGGTGATGAGTTGAAAAGGGATGAGCGCTCGCTCCGCCATAAATCGGTTGCAATACGGGCGTTTCAACTTCTAAAAAGTTTTGACTCTCCATCCATTTGCGAATTTCTCTGATGATTTTAGATCTCGCGATAAAAACATTTTTTGATTCGACATCAGTAATTAAATCCAAGTGACGGTAACGATATTTAATTTCGATATCAGCTAAACCATGATATTTTTCAGGAAGTGGCTCGAGTGTTTTTGTTAGAATTACAAACTCTTGTGCATAAACCGAAAGCTCACCTTTTTGTGTTCTAAAAACAATTCCCTTAACCCCGACAATATCGCCAATATCAAGCTTATTAAAGGCTTCGAGTTGTTTTGCTTCAATCTCTTCATTTTTTAAATAAATCTGAAGCGAGCCCTGCTGATCTGATAAATTAAAAAAACTAGCTTTACCCATATTTCTCATGGTCAAAACTCTTCCGGCCAAATAAACAATGTCTGAAGTTTTTTCGCCGTTTTCGAGCTTGTCATTATAGGTTACTCGAATGTCTTGAGTGGAATGGCTTTTTGAAAAGCGATAAGGAAAAGGATTAATCCCTGCTTTTTTTAACTCATTTAATTTTTTTCTTTTTTCGGCTCTGAGTGGATTTTCATCAATGCTGGGCATGATTTGATCTTCTTTTGATTGCTTCGTATTTGATTGATTCATAAAGGCACCTTTCCTATAAGCAAATTCTGAATAGCTCTGATATTTAAAATACTTTTTTCTCGAGTTTGATTAAAAAAATGATGGCTCATCATACACCCAAAAGCTCCACCTTGAGCAAGTTGTTTTACATTTTCAGATATATCAAAAGTTGAATCAACTTTTTCTTCAAATTCAAATATTACAACTCGCCTCGCATTTAAGCCGGCCACTTGAATGGCATGCTTTACTTTATCTGCTAAAGATATAACACGTATCCCCTGTTTTTGATAAAAGGCTTGCCCTTGCGGACTTAACTCAAGCCCCTTACTTTTGCTATCTATAGGCCATTGAATAGATAAAATATGAACACCCGTCTGAATCACACCATAACAATGAGACACCACTTGATCATAAAAAGTATCAGGATGAAAATGACAACGGGCCACTGTTACAAGCCCCTTTGATCGAGCTTGAATAACCCATTCTTTAATTACACCTAATAGATAATCATCGAGATGATACTCAATTTTAGGTTCAAAATAAATTTCAAGACTGATCCCACTACAGCCTGACTCTAAAGCAAGCAAAATTGAGGACTGAACCTGCGCTTGGGCGGCGCCTCCCCCCGAAACAGATAATAAACAGGGAACTTCACCGATAAAATCTCTACCAAATGACTGGAGCGATCCCACTGGGGTTACAACAGCGCTTGCCCCCACGTCTGAAGCCAAATCTAAAAAATAACCTGGGTCATAAGCATCAGGACAAGAAGAGTAAATTTGCCCTCCCTGCCTTAGCCCATGATCCATAGGAATTAATAAAAGCTTACCCGAGCCCCCTAAGTACCCATGATTTAACAATCGAGCCAGCTGTGTTAATGTCCCAAGATTATCACCGCTATACCAATTTAATATTTCTCGCACGCGAGGCTTCATATTTATTTCCTTATATTTTTGTTTAATTTTCGTTTTACAAATGAGATTAAACTTTTCCTATCTAATTTCATAGCTAATTTATGTAAAACGACAGCTTGATCACTTTTTTATTTTAAGGCAAGGTAATCCATTCTAAAACTCATAGGCAAGGCGGTGAACAATGCACAAAGTAACATTTTCTATAACCCCGAATCCCAGAACTTATTTATTTACCCTGCCTCAAACGGGGATTCAAAATATGCTTGAATTTTGCGATTCTTTTGAGGCCGATGCAAGCCCACTAGCCAAAAAAATTTTCGGATTCCCTTGGACTGAAAAGGTACTAATGGGAGCTAATTTTATTTCTGTTACCAAGCAAGACTGGGTCGAGTGGGATATTTTAGCTGAACCTCTTTCAAATTTAATTCAAGAGCACGTAGACATGAATATGCCTTTTTTAGTTAATACTCAGTCTCAAAAAGCGCTCGATGAGGGGATCGACCCCTCTGATTCGGAGCTAGTAAAAAAAATTAAAAAAGTATTATCTCGTGAAATACGCCCTGTTCTTGCCCTTGACGGGGGGGATGTTAAATTTGTAGGCATTGAGGGTGAGATTCTCTATGTTTCACTTAAAGGCGCTTGTTCGAGCTGCCCCTCATCTAGGGTAACACTAAAACAGGGTATAGAGGTTCGAATTAAAGAACTCTTTTCTGAAATTAAAGCCGTAGAAATGGCTTAATCTTATGATCGTTACAAAAAATTTAACTCGCACTTACCAATCTTACACGAAAGCAGAAGGATTATCGGCATCGATAAAAGGGTTATGGAAGCGCAATACAATTGAAAAATCGGCCCTGCTACCCACAAATTTAGTTATCAATCAGGGTGAGTCGATTGGACTTGTTGGGGCCAACGGAGCAGGCAAAACCACTTTAATTAAAATTTTGAGCGGCTTGATTTATCCAACCCAAGGTGAAGTGACTGTTTTAGGTTTTACTCCCCACCAAAGGAACCCCGAATTTTTAAGGCAAATAGGGGTTATTTTAGGACAAAAAAATCAACTCTGGTGGGACCTATCACCTAATGATAGTTTTGCCTTGCTTGAAAAAATTTATAACATACCAACTGTGACCCGAAAAGCCCGTGTGGACGAGCTAGCTCATTGGCTTAATTGCGAGAAGCTTTTAACCACACAAATCCGAAGGCTATCTTTAGGCGAGCGCATGAAAATGGAGATTATTGGTGCCCTTATTCATAGACCAAAAATATTATTTTTAGATGAGCCTACCATTGGCCTTGATGTTTTAGCACAAAATAAAATTCGAAGTTTTTTAGAGCTTTACATAAAAAATGAAAATCCGACTCTTATTTTAACTTCCCATTATATGGCGGATATTTCCCACTTATCTAAAAGATTACTTCTGATGTCTCAGGGACAAATAAAATATGATGGCCCGATAGATAAATTTATTCAGTCATTTGACGAAAAAAAGCATTTTTATGCTAGCTTTACCGAACCCGTTAAATATGAAATTGATCTGGGCTTTATTAAAATCCCCTATGAGGCTGTTGAAATTTCGGCCGAAATTAATGCCCATCAGGTCACTCAAGCTATTTCTACTCTTTTAGCCCATACCCAAATTAAAGAAATCAAAATAGAGGAAAGAAATTTTGAAGATGTCATGCGCCAATTTTTTGAATCTCAGATTTAGCTTTTTTAAATTAGCGCTTAAAACGCAAATGGAATATAGGCTAAACTATATTACCGATATATTTATTCAACCCACTCTGACCGGATGGATTGAAGTGTTACTATGGAAAGGGGTATTTTTATTTTCAGCTACGGCCACTATTGGCGGCTTTGATCAAAGCTATTATTTTGCTTATGCTTTATGGGCGGCTTTTGTATCCAGAATTAGTGCTAACTGGATGTATGAATTTAAAATGATCGAAGAAATAGAAACAGGTTCTATTAACTCTATCTTGGTTAAACCTATTTCTTTTTTTGAATATTACTTATATCAGTTTTTAGGTTATAAAATTGGCACGGCCTGGATATCGCTCATTATACCAATAGGAATATCTTATTATTTTAATCTTCCGTTTGATCCTATACATTTTTTATGGGCGCTTTTACTTATAGCCTTGTACTTGGTTTTTATTTTTACAATAAGCTTTATTGTAGCAACAACCGCTTTTCATTTAACCAAAGTTAATTCGATAACGATTGCTAAAAATTTAGCTCTTTGGATTTTTACAGGCGAGCTGATACCCATTGATTTATTTCCGAGTTCTATTAAAAATATTTTTCTTTATTTGCCTTTTTCTTCGGCTGTTTACTTGCCCGTCGCTTTTATAACTAAAAGAGTTGATTTTGATACTTTTAAGGTTGGTTTTATTTCGACATCGATTAGCCTTTTGTTAGTTTTGCTTGTGGCAAATGCCTATTGGCGCTTTTCATTAAAAAAATACGTTGGGACCGGAGCATGATATTTAAGAATCTTTCTTATTTTAAAGCTGTTTTTTTTGCCAGCCTAAAAGCCGATCTTGAATATCGAGCTAATTTTTTTATGCGTGTTTTAATTGATGTATTTTGGTATTTATCTCAAATTCTAACTTTCGAAATTATATTTAATTACTCGCCAAACATTGGTCAATGGGCTCTTCCGCAAATGCGATTTTTTTTAGGTGTTCTTTTTGTTATTGATGCCCTTTACACTCTTTTATTTCACGATAATATTGATCGCATCAGCGAAAATATCAGAAAAGGCGAACTGGATTTTATTTTAACAAAGCCTGCTTCTTCTCAGTTTTTAATCAGTCTACAAAGAGTTTCAACCGCCGTAATTAGTAACCTCTTACTGTCTTTAGCCTGGCTCATCTGGGCTTCACTACAACTTCAAACCCTTACTGTTACCAGAATGCTAATTCTGTTGATTACTATTCCCTTTAGTTTATTACTTATTTACTCGCTCCGATTTTTGATTGCTACCCTGTCATTAATTTTTATTCGGGCCGAAAATGTTCAATATTTATGGTATCAAATTTACAGATTGGGCATGAGACCTGATCAAATTTATCCCTCTTGGCTCAGACGAATTCTTTTTACGATTTTACCTGTTGGTCTTGTCGCAAGCCTACCCACCCAAATCATTTTAGGATTTGTCTCTGACTGGTACCTTTTATTGGTTATAGGCTTGTCTTATTTGTTTTTTAAAGCCAGCCAATGGTTTTGGGCTTACGCCCTTAAGCATTACAGTTCGGCCAGCTCTTAATAAATTTCTAACTTTTAATTTGAGCTCTTTCTTGCTTTTTTATTGTAATAAAATAGTAGGCTCCCAAAAGCCCCCAGATGAGCTGATAAAATTGAAAGGCCGTAATTGATAAAACGCCTAAATCAGATTGTTTACCAAGAGCCCTTGAGAATAAAAATAAAAAAGCAGCCTGACCAACACCTATACCGCCAGGAGAAATAGGCACAGCGGTTAATATAAAACCAATGGGAACTACAAAATAATAAATGGCAAAGGGAATGTCTAATTCAGGATGAGTAATCGAACCAACATAGACAAAAAGGCCAATCGATACAATTTGCGTAAGCAAGCTTAACGCAAAGGCCTTAATTAATCTTATATTAGGTAACTCCATGGCCAATTGTCTATCATGAAAATAATTTATTTTTTCGTGAATTTTAGAACCTAAAAACTGACCAATCTTGAGTAATGATAAACTTCGAAACTTTGGAGAAATTAAAATAGAAAACACAATGGTAACGCCAAAAAAAACCAACAATAGAAATAAAAATAAAATCATTATTTTATTTGATTCGCGAAGGCGGTCAGGAACAAACAAAAATGCGGCTAAAGATAAAAGGCTCATTGTAAACAATCCTAAAATTCGATCTAAAAATATGACATAAGCCGAAGCCGACCGGCTTAACTCAGAGCCTTTGTATAGCAAGACACCTTTAACCAGATCTCCACCCACTCCTCCGGGAATAAAGTAACTAAAAAAAACACCGACCAAATTTAACTTCCATGCGGCTAGTCTCTTTAGTTTGTTGGGATTAACTAGATATCTAAATCTTTCAGTGGCCAAAAATAAAACGATGCCAATAAGCAAAACCCCTACGGTCATAGGCTTATAATCTAATAACAACCCAATCTTTTGCCACGAAAAGTAACCCGATTGATAAAGGTAATAAATAAGGGCCATGGCAAGAAGCGCTTTTAAAACCCCTTCAATGAACGGTTTAATTTTATCTCTACTCATGTATTTTTTAGTAACCTCGGGCAGTAAAAATGTCTATCTTAAAAATTGATTTTTAATCATAACAAGGTGGCCCATAAAGTGAAATTAATAAAAGTGTTGCCGACTGAATACTTTATGTAAAACAATTTAACCAACAGATGGGTTTACCATATTGTTCAAAAGGAGGGGGCATTGAAGCCAGCTTTATTTTTAGATCGCGACGGAATCATCATTCATGATCATGGCTATAACAAAAACCCCGAGGAAGTTAGACTCATTGATAACATTCAGTCACTTATTTCTTTTTTCAGAAATCAGGACTTTTTAGTTTTTATTATCACAAATCAATCAGGCATCGGAAGAACATGGATCTCTCTTGATGATTATTATCAGGTCTCAAAACGCATGTTAGAGCTTCTTACGTTCAAGCCTCAGGCCATTGATCACATCTTTTTTGCCCCTTACTTTGAAGCTTCTCCTATTGGAAGTGATCTAGCTAAAACAAATCTCGAATTCTATCATTCTGAATGGGGAGTTAATCAATCGGGGCAGTGGAGTACAAGTTGGCGCAAACCCAACCCTGGCATGTTACTAGAGGCTAATAACAAGTACGGACCTATTAATTTTAGTAATTCAGTTATTATAGGGGATCGTGTGACCGATCTTTTAGCCGGCTATCATGCAGGGATTCGAAAAGGGTATCTAAAAATCAATTCTCCCGAACCTGGTCAAAATCATGTTATCGATTTAGAAGAATTTAATCATTTTAAGAATAAACATGAGGGCCAGTTTGAGCTTGTCCACTCCTATAATGACATTGTTTGTGAAAACAATTAGGGCCTTAAAAACAATAGAGTGCTTGTCTATATTGGTCTTA
>DYOP01000002.1:36686-49756 GCA_020720425.1 Bdellovibrio sp.
GTCTTAATAAGTATTAATAGGTCCCAATATGGCAATTTCAAATAGCACTACAAAAAGCTAAGACTATTTTTTATCAATCGAAATACCAAACTTTTTTACACCTAATGTTTTAACAAGATCTAAAACCTTAATTACACTCCCGTGCAAGGCATTTTGATCAGCCGCTATCGTAGCACTGACTTCGGGATTTTTAGCAACGGCCAACCGAATCAAGTCTGAGGCCTGCTCTTCAGTAACAGTTTTCCCATCAATCATAAATGAGCCATCCTTAAGAATAGCCAATGCGAGATCTTGATTTTTTTGCTGTGCCTCTCCCGAAGACGCTTTAGGCAGCTGAACCGGAAACTGATTTCTTACAATCATAGGAGCTGTTACCATAAAAATAATTAAAACCACTAATATGATATCAACAAGCGGAACAATATTTATTTCCGAAATGGCCTCATCAAAATCATTTTCTGAACCATAATTTTTCACAGCATCACCCTACTTTTGGCTATCAGAAGAAGTTGATTTACCCCATGCCATAACAACTTCAGAAACTAAATTTACACTCTGTACAATAGCCTTTACCCTTTTTTGAAAAAAGTTAAAAGCCATCACCGCGGGAATAGCCACAAATAAGCCTGAAGCCGTAGCTAAAAGCGCCGATGATATTCCAGCCATCACAGTCTGACTTCCTGCATCTGTTGTCACCGAAAGATCTTGAAATGATTTCATGATACCTAAGACGGTTCCAAATAATCCAATATAAGGAGCGTTAGAGCCTATGGTTGCCAAAAAACCAAGATGTTTTTCAAGCTGAGGTTTTATTAACAAAAGGTAACCCGAAAAAACTTCTTCAAGCCCCTTGGTCCCAAATTTTTTTGCATGCGAAAGCCCCATTTGCAAAGCCTTATGCTCAATCGTCTGCCCCTCTGTGGCAATACCCTGCAATTGATCCCATTTTCCCTCAAACAGAATATTTCCCATTAACTCTTTCATTTGCAGACTTTGTTTGTATATCTTAGATAAGGTGGCATACCTTTCTAGGATAAGTGCAATACTCACGATGCTTAAAACAAACAAAAGATACAGAACAAATTGATCAACAGTGCCAGCTATAGAAAAAAACTTTTCAGACAACATAAGTTACTCCATAATTAATGACTATGCCCGAGTTTAGATTTTTACCGAGGTTTCGTCAAATAATTAGAATTAGCCTTAAATATGCGCTCATTCTAACAATTTCTATTGGCTTTAACTCATGTAAAAATCAAGACTCACAATCTTCGCATCCCTCAACTGTTATTTTTTTTATCGACATCCCCGCCTTTAAAGAAGTTAACTGCTCAAGTCCTGCCGCAAACCATATCAAATCGGGCTTAGGCGAAATCTGTAAAAAAAATAATGTTAAAGAAATGACATACAAAGCTTCAGGCGTGGATCTTTCTGTATTATTAAAAGATTGGCTTTTTCCCTATGGGTATTCTACGGGCCTTGCCCTATCTCGCCTTAAGTTATCAACTCATTTTCAAATTCAATGCCCTCAAATATATTCGTTACTCAACTATGATTTAGGGATTCAAAACATCACAGAACAGCTATTCTCTCAAAAAGAATCTAATCAAGACCAAGATATGATCAACTCTGTTATGATTCAAAAACCTTTTTATCATCTTTTTTGCTATAGTGAGATCAATCCCAATAAAGTTAATTTAATGAGTCCATCGCCCCCCCCGCCCCGCTCACCCATAGGCTTATCTACATACGAGGACGCCTGGGAAAACTTTAATGAGCAAATTTATTTTTACATTAAAGATCTCGAGTCTCAGACTGATACTGCAAACATTCAATACGTATTTGTTTCTCATTCCAAAAATTCCGAATTGGGTAACATTATTTTTTCAACCAATTTCAAACCTAATTTGGCCTATCTAAATGATTCTATCCCCTTATCTCTTTCACTTGAGAGCATTTCTGAAATGTTTCATCAAAAAAGTTATCCAATTAATTTAAAAAATTGGCCCCGATCTGCTTTACTTTATTCTGAAACAATAAATCTTAAAAATAAAAACACTTCAACATTGTCTAACTATAATTTAAATAAATTTTTTCCCGAAGTCCCGCGCTCGACATGGAAATCATTTTTTATAGCAACTAAAAATAAACCGATTCAATATAAAAAAGATTTGCTTTGCAAAATCTTGCCTCAAGAGTGCTCTTCTTTATGGCCATTAAGCTCATATAGCCTTCAGTGGATTATAACCCAAGCCAATGAAGCCCCAGAGGGTGGTGGGCCTCGTTTGACCAGCTCTTGGGCTTCAAAAAATCTTAATTCCTATTCTTTAAAAAGCTTAAAGCAGGCGCTTTTTCTTTTTTTTGAAGAATCTCAATACCCTTGGGTAACACTTCCCATCGAACGACAACGGTCTGTGGCCATATTAGGAGTGTTACTTTTAAACTCAGACTTGTTTTTATAAGTTCTCTTGATTTAGATCCGCCAGAGTAGCCCGGGCAAGGGCAAAATCATGTCTTTTTAAAATATGATTTTCTTGAGTTTCAAATATTTTTTGGCTGTCTTCGATAAGACTTAAATGAGCATTGATTAGGGCTTTAAATCCTGATTCAAACTGCATACGAATACGCTTTAAATCAGCAATTTCTTGGTACATTTTTTTTAAATTCTCTTTGGCATCTCTAACCATCATTTGAGCTCTTTGTTCGGCATCTTGAGTAATTAACTTTGCCTCACGCTCCGAATCTTCTCGCATTCTCTCAGCCATAAGGCTTGCCGTTTGAATTGTATTTTGAAGTGTTTGCTCTCTGTCCTTATATTCGGCCAGCTTAAGTTCTTTTTCTCTTAGGGCCTCTTTGAGTGCATTTTTTTCGATAAGAACTTGTTCAAATTGCTGCCCAAGCTCTTTTAAAAACTGATCCACATAGGCATCATCATAACCTAATATTTTTTTCTGAAATCTTTTGTTTGAAATCTCGATAGGTGTAATTTTCATGGCCTCCTCCTTGAAGCTAAATTCATTTTCAGATTAAATTTTATCTCCATGCCTTACAAGGCTTTCGTCTATTTTAGTTATTCATCTCGACCATGGTCCCGATTATCAATAGGATTTTCTATCGAAGCTACTGGCCGCTCTCCAAACAACAGCGTACCAACCCGAATATAGGTAGCCCCTTCTTGAGTGGCCACTTGATAATCGTGGCTTGTCCCCATAGAGAGCTCTTTACAAGTTGCTATCTGAGCTTGTACCTGATCACGAAGCTCCTTAAGATCCCTAAAAAAGGGCCTTAAACTTTCTGGGCTATCAAATAAGGGGGGCAAGGTCATAAGCCCGCAAATTTCAATTCCTGGTAACTCTAATAAGGCATCTACAGAGTCAAGTAATCCTTTATCTGTCCAACCACTTTTTGTTGGTTCATGAGCTAAATTTAATTGCAACAGTATTTTTTGCGGAGCCGAATTTTTAATGCCGTACTCGTTAATTTTTTCAGCTAATTCAAGGCTTCCCACAGAATGAATCATATAGACATGGCCAACAAGGTGTTTAACTTTATTTTTTTGAAGCTGTCCAATAAAGTGCCATCTGAGATCAGGCAAATGCCTCAGTTGATATTGTTTTTCGATGAGTTCTTGAGCATAATTTTCGGCAAAATCTTTTTGGCCTTGCTCATATAGCTCTAAAATTTTATCTAATCCCTGCTTTTTAGAAACGGCAATAACCTTACAATCCTTAGGTATCTCATTTTTAAGTTCAGATAAAGTCATCATGACTGAGCCCAACCTTTCGTTAGTAAAATTGATTTAATTTTTTCAATCGGCAATCCAATTACATTATTTATGCTACCCTCAATATTAGCAACAAAATGCCGACCCTCATCGTCCTGAATACCGTAGGCCCCAGCTTTATCAAAACAGGATCCAAGTTGAATATAGTTTTCTATTTGCTGAGTTGAAAGCCTTTTAAAAGTAACACTTGTGCAATCGTAATCGTTTACTACTAAAGAACCATCCAGTCCCCCTAGACTAAAGCCTGTATAGACCTGATGAGTTTTACCACTCAATAGGGATAAAATTTTAAAAGCTTCATCCCAGTCTTTAGGTTTACCAATCGCATTCTTATCTAGAAAAACCATAGTATCTGCGGTTAAAATAAGTTTCTGTAGTGGTAATTTCTGGTCTATTAAACTAAAAGCCAGTTCCCATTTTTTTTGGGCGATATGGGTAACAATTTTATCAGGCGACCAAAGGGAGCTAAAGGACTCATCAAATAAAACGTCAAGGGTTTGAAATGAAATTCCATTATCTGTTAATATTTGTTTTCTTCTGGGCGACTGACTGGCAAGATATAAAGGATAGAAAAGTTTCATCTCAATATTGTGACCGAAAGGATTTTAAATGTTAACGCCTAATTTAATTTTAGGACTATCCTTATTTTTAACCGGCTTTTCAATTTTTATGTTTATTAAAATTGTCCTATCAAAATCGGAACAGGCAAGAGCGCTGAGTTGGGGCGCTTCAGAAGCTCCTGAAAAATCTAAATCACCCCTAGTTAATCTTGTTCGCCCCCTAGTCCACCAGTTTACACTTAAATACTCTCGTCACTTTAAAAACGATACCAACGCTAAACAGATTGAACACTTGCTTCTTACTTCGGGGCTTAATCGAGAGCTTAATGTTGATGAGTTTATCGGTCTTAAAATTTTTTGGGGAGTCTTGTTTCCTGTTATAATTGCTTTTTTAAATTTTACTTATGAGGCGGGGTTACCCTTTGTATTGATTCCCATCTTTGGAGTTGCGGGATGGATGTTTCCTAATTTTTATGCTAAATCTGAAAAAAAGAAACGAGAGATAGCCATTCGTAACGAACTTCCCTTTTTTGCTGATTTACTGGCCTTATCAACTGAAGCCGGTCTAGATTTTGTTGGAGCAATTAAAAAAATTGTAGATAAAGCCCAAAATAGTACCTTATCCGATGAACTTGGTATCGTTTTAAAAGATATTACCCTTGGAGCCTCACGATCAGACGCCCTTCGAGGGCTTTCCTTAAGATGTGATATTATGGAAATTACAAGTTTTGTTGCTGTACTGATTGATGCCGATTCAACAGGAGCTAGCATCTCAAAAGTCCTTAAAGATCAATCTGAACAAATCAGGCTTGAACGCTTTGTGCGTGCCGAAAAAGCAGGTGCAAAAGCCTCGCAACTCATCTTATTTCCGATCGTATTTTTTATTGTTCCCGCTGTGTTTATAGTTATTTTTGGTCCCGTCGCACTTAATATGATGTTTGGGGGGGACCAGTGATATTATATAAAAAAAACCCGAAACCCCATTTACCAGACGAAAAATTACTTTTAGAAGTTGAACCTGCGATCTCACTCAAAACAAGGCTTATCGGACTTTTAAAATACTCCTCAATGTCTTTATCGCAAGGCATGTGGTTTCCTAATGTTTGGAGTATTCATACATTTTTTATGCGATTTCCGATTGATTGTATTTATATAAACAACTCTGGAAAAATTATTTATATTCACGAAAATGTTTTGCCATTCAGATTATCAGGCTATTTTCCTTGGCTGACCTATGGAGTTGTTGAGGCCTCCTCGGGCTTTGCAAAAAGTAAACAATTATCTGTTGGGGACATTTTATATGTGGGTCATTAAATTTCTAGATGGCCCCCTTTCGGGAAAAGAGTTCGAAATAAAACACCAAATCAGTATTGGTAGAGATCCCAGCAATGAAATTCAACTCGAGGCTCATGGAATTTCAAAAAAACACGCCCATTTTTTATTGATAAACAATAAAATTGAATTGGTTGATACAAGTTCAAACGGAACTTTTGTCAATGGTTACCGAGTTCAAAAGCAAACTCTCGAAAACGGGGATAAAATATCATTTTATAATATTCTTTGTAAAATAAGTAGTAACTCCCATAGCCTGACCCTAGCTAGCCTCAAAAACACAAATCACCTAACTCCTCCAACTCAGGCCGCAAGTGAGCTGGCCGTTTCGCCTCCCTCCCCCACCCCCCCCTCAGCTTATAACAACGCTCTAAACCCTTGGGATTTTCAAACTCCTAATCATTTGCCACCTTCCCATGAATCTCCTTCTGAGAAGACATTTCAAAGCCCACTATCAAACTTAAAATCAAACAACTTATCACAAAACTTAAGTCAATTTATTGATCAAAAGGTTATGCCCAACATTTTAGATATGACTAAATCCATAGACTTTAAAACACTTTTTTGGTCTTTTGCTGCGGTATTTATTTTGATGGTAACACTATTATCAATAATTCCGCTTAATATAATCACCTCTGAGTCAATACAAAATGAAGCCTATCAAAGGGTTCTGACTGTCGCCAGAGGTTTAGCGTCTATAAATGAGCAAATTCTCAGGTCTGATGATTTTCGGACTTTCAAAACAGAACTTATATTTAAAGAACCCGGAATAAAGGATACCTATATCATCGGTAAAGATGGTTTCGTTCTTGCCCCAAACGAACTTGCCGGAAATAACCCCAAACACATATCTTTTGCTCGGCGAGTGAGGGGACAGGCCAAAGAATTTGTCGAAAACGAAAATGGTCTTTTAATAGCTGCTGTTCCCATTATTATTTACGACCCCGATTTAAATCAAAATATTGCAAAAGCTCATGTCATTGTTAGCTATGAGGTTGAAGCCTTAAAGTATGATGATCAGCGCATTATGAGCTTATTTATTCAGGTTTTAATTATAAGCTCACTCGTGGGTCTAATTCTATTTTATATTTTATATAAATTAGCTGAATATCCTTTTAAAAAAATAATTGAAACTGTAAACTTTGCGCTTAAAAATGAACACGACCAAATTCAAATGGATATCAAATTACCAATCTTAAATGATTTAGTAACCATTATAAATTTATTACTTACGCGGGCTCACCAATCTATTTCTCAACCAACTCAAAACCTGGCAGATCGTAAACTTGAATTTATTAATCTTCTTGAGCTGATTGGTTACCCATCACTTATAATCGAAACCAATTATCATATCTTCAAAGTTAACAAGGCCTTTGAAGAGCTTTTAGGTGTAACACCGATAGCGGTCGAAGGCCGAAGCCTTGATAGCATTTCAGATCCTGCCCTTCAGCAAAATATCAAATACCTTATTGATCAGGCATCTATTAATTCAACACAAATTATTCAAGACAGTCTCGAAATTAAAGGTCATCACTTTATATTAAGTTGCCAAACGGTCTCTATGAACTCCCCTGTTCCGGATACATACATTGTGACCATTATGCCGCAAGCGGAAGAAAATCATTCATGAGTTCAAAACCAGCACCTTTTAAAAATATTCTTAAAGTAAAAATTACTTTAAACTCATCGAATCAAAATAAAATATTTGATTTTCAAACTGACTTAATTCGAATTGGCAGAAACATTGATAACGATATCGCTATAGATGATAGTAAAGTCAGTCGCTATCATATTGAGCTAGCCGTTGGATCAGAGCATGTTTTTTTAAGAAAAGTTACCGACAAAAACTATATTTTATTAAATGGAAATGAGTTTGAAGAGGGAATCATTCGCTCTCCTTCAAAAGTTGAACTGGGAGAATCAGAATTAATTATTGAATTTATTAACTCAGCCCTTCTCCCTACTAATATAAATAAAGATAATCAGGTTATAGCTAAGGTTGATCGACAAATCAAAAATCCTGATACCAAATTAGATTTGCAAAATCAAAATCTAATAGCAAAAAATAATCATCTAGGCTTCAAAAATGAATTTTTATCACAAACCCTAAAAGAAGCCCCTCAGTTTTCGATACCTGATCATTTACCCGAAGCAAAAAAAAAATCACCGATTATTTATTTTGCAATTGGAATTATCGCTGTTACGGCATTATATTTTTTATTTTCCGATAAACCATCGTCAACAAAAAAGTCAGCCAAACCACTTCGAAGCTCAATCATAACTCAACAAGAAATTGATGCTTCACAAAAATCTATTGATGAATACACTCTCCAAAAAGAACAACAAGGAACAAATACAATAGGATATAAAAAAGCCCAAGAACAGTTTTTAAAAGGTTTTAGGGATTATAGATCCGGAAATTACGTTCGTGCCCTTGAGAATTTTGCAGCGGCAAGAGCTTTTTATCCAAACCATGCCGGAGCGACTCGTTACCTTAAGCTTTCAATGCGAAAACAAGAAGAGTATGTTCAGTACCATTTTAACTTAGGAAAAAGATATCTCGGCGTTCAAAACTACAGACTATGCATTGCTCATTTTAAAATTGTTCTCACCTCAATTAAAGAAGAAAACAACCCTCTTCGTATGGAGTCGGCTCAAAAAATAAAAGAATGTGAAACAAAAATGGAAGGAAGATTTTAATTTTTATGTCTATTTTACAAGTATTTAAAAATGGACAACTTCATTCTGAACATCTTTTAGATGAGTCCTCTTCTTTTACAATAGGGCGGGACAAATCAAACACCCTCTGCCTAGCTGATGAAAAAACCCTCTCACGAAAACATCTTCTTATATCTTTTGATCACCCAAATTGGATAGCAACTTCTGTTTCAAAAAATGCCGATCTGTTTTTTAACAACCAACCCCTAAAACGAATCACTCTCACCTCTGGTGACAAGTTTTCAATATCCGGCGGCTATGATTTTATTTTCAATGAAACGGTCACTCAGTCTCAGAGTTCTATAGATAATACGGGCTTAACACCAATTGAGCTTCCTCCACTCATCCCCTCTTTAATAATGTATAACTCATCCGGAGAAATTGAGAACCAGTTTAATCTCTCCGGAACCAGTTGGACCGTTGGACGCGACGATAGTGCTTCAATCAAAGTGAATCATTCTAAACTCAGTCGCAATCACTTTGAAATTATCAAACGTGGGCCTGAATTTTTAATTCGCGATTTAAATAGTGCAAATGGAACTTTTTTAAATGGTTCTAGCATTACTCCAGATCAATGGGTTACCCTAAAAAGTGGCGATGATATTTCCATATACGATCTGAAATTTAGATTTATACTAAAAGATGTTACCTTTGAATCACGAGCTCAGCTGGCTGAAATACAAGCCTATGAAAGCCCCTCTCAAAACCAGCCTTGGGAGGCCCCTGAATCCATTGATCTGGGAGATATTAAATCAAATCAATCCTATGGCGGCAGCGGCAGCGGCAGCGGCAGCGCTGATATTAACTTAAATCAAGTTAATTTAGATTTAAATTTAAGTTCAAAAAAGAAAAAAACTAAAATTTTTCGTTTAGTATTAATTTCAGTTATTTTTTTACTAGGTCTATTTTATTTGTTCTTACAAGACGATTCAAATTCGAATATCGAACAAAATCAAGGCAAACCTCTTTCTCCTTTTGAAAAGTTAACTCCCGAACAACAAGAAACTGTAAAACAACTATATCAAGCCGCTAATAATTTTTTACAACAGGGGAAATATGAAATTGCCAAACAAGAATTAATTAAGCTTCATCAAATTATTCCGTTTTATGAAGACTCAAAAATCATGGAAGAAACGGCCAACCAAGGTCTTCGTATGCTACAAGAAAAAGAGCGACTCGATGCGGAGTTAAAGCAAAAGGAAGCTCTTGAAGAAAAAATCAAACTCCAAATTGCCGAATGCGAAAAAATAATTAATCCCAATTTAGAACTTTACCAAATGGAGTCATGCTTAGCTCCAATTATTGAATTTGACCCTGAACACCCTGATATTGTGAGATTAAAAAATCAGGCCCTTGAATTAACTGAACTCAGAGAACGAAAGTTAGCTGAGAAAAAAGATTATCAAGATAAAGTCAATCGGCTTAAAAAACTATTCAAATCAGCTCAAGAAAAAGAAAAGCAATTAGGTTGGCTAAAGGCTATCCCGTTTTATGAACTCGTTTTTAAATCCCCACTCCCCGACCCTAATGGCCTTAAAATAAAAGCAAAAAATAGAGCTACTGAACTGGCTGAAATGATTTTACAAAAGCAAAGTGAAAAAGAACAACTCGCTGATCAGGCACGCGCTGCGGGTGATCTAAAATCTGCAATTAAACATTTAAGACAAGCCATTGCAATTAATCCCGACAATCAAATTTTAATAGGAAAACACGCTGAAATAATGATCGAGTTAAAAGCGCTCATGCAACCCATCTATCAAGAAAGTATTTTAGAAGAGTCCGTAGGCGAAGTTGAAACGGCTAAATCAAAGTGGAGAACCATATTAGCCCAAAGTATCTCAGGTGAAGACTATTATGAAAAAGCAAAAATTAAACTTAAACGCTATGGATATAATAAATAATGGAACTATTATTTGATTTTAAAAAAGGGGCATCCAATCAGTTTCGATTACCTAAGGCTATCATAAAATCAATTGCCTTCCCTGAAGTCATACTTATTGCAAAATCTTGGGGCCCTATTCATGATGCCGAAAAAGTACTCAACCTAATTGACAATCAACTTACATTAAATTCGAATAATGAACCTGAAAATTTTGATGATGAAGCAACCGTGGTATCATTTAATAAAAAAAACTCCCCTGATGGATCTTCTCATACGCATGATAACACGCATGATAATACTCACGGTCAAAACTCTCAAGCTTATATAGAAAATTCAATTTGTTTGCTTAAAAAAGCCTTTGCAAAAACTCAAGATGAACTTAAAAAGCTTAATGATATTAGTTTATCCGTCGATTGCCTAGGGATCAGAAAACAAAAAAATTATATTGAAATTGCGCTTATGGGCCATGGCAGTTTAATACTATTAACTCCTGATAATAAAATTCAAACTCTTTTAATAGCTAATGATTACGTTTTCAGTCAGTCCGTAGTGCCCACTCGTTTTTTTAGTTCACAATCTATTCAGTCCCCACTGAATTTAGGCTTTAAAGCTCTCCCTGGATCAAAAATTATTTATATTGATGGCCCTATTATGCTACCTAACTTAAGCACATCCACAGGGGCCTCTCTGAAATTAGAAATTGAATCTATTAATGTTTTTGATTTTTGTTACTATGAAATTGAACTCCCTCACTAAAAAGGTTTTATATGTCTAAAATTATTAACTCATTAAAAATTGGTTATATCGGATGCGGTCATATGGCCCAAGCTCTTATTCGAGGGCAAATTAACTATACAAAAATCAACCCGAGTCATATATTTGCCACAAATCGCACGGACGGAAAGTTAATTAAATTTGCGAGTGAAGTAAAAATTAACGCTCTAAAATCAAACGAAGAGCTAGCGGATCAAGTCACCATTATTGTTCTTTCTGTAAAGCCTGTTGATTTAAAACTGCTAATGGAAGACTTAACCCCCTATCTGACTTCAAAACATATTCTTATAAGTTTAGCTGCTGGCATAAAACTAAATGATTTACAAAAATTTTATCCAACAGGACGCTTTATCAGAGCTGTCCCTAACTTGCCTGTTAGTATTGGCTCAGGAGCCATAGGTTACTCCTGTCAAAACAATGACCCCTCACTCATTGCCATTGCCGATGAATTTTTTGGAGGCCTAGGAACCCAATATTTTTTCGAAAATGAAGATAATTTAGATGCATTTCTTGTGGCAACATCAAGCGGAATTGGTTTTATATATGAGTTTATGACACTTTTTGAAGAGTGGGTCGGAGAGCATGAGTTCTCATCTGAAACTTCTAAACAAATGGTACTACAAACATTTTTAGGTGCTACTCAATTGGCCCTTTCAAAGCCTGAAAATACTTTTGAAGAGCTTCAAAACCAAGTGGCCTCAAAAAAAGGCGTTACCGCAGCTGGACTAAATGCGCTTCGCGAATTTGAACTGGATCGAGTTATTCGCCTAGGGCTTGATGCCGCTCAAAAACAAAATGAAGACTTTAATAGGATACTTGTATATTAGATTTTTAATAATTTATTCTTTCTCTTAGACTCCCAGTTAATTAGCTAATTATTTTCCCATATCGAATTACAGTTAAAGCCGTAAAATGGTTTCAAATAAATCAAAAAGGAAAAATAGATAGCTTAATAACATCCTGTCATTAAATTCATTTTGCTCCTCATTACTCATTTCATATTTGTGAAAACAAGTAGCCCTGCTTTAGTATCAAATCATTATAAATGAAATAACATATAGTGTTTATATTGCCTAATTCTACTCTAATGCAGTTTCGCATTACAGTTACGAATATATTGAGCATTTGATTGTATATTATAACCTCGTCGAAAAGTGATTTGAGCATTGAGTTCATTTAAAAGTCTAATTTCGGCCTGACTATTTAAATGAAATCCGTCGGATTTAAAATCATTCGCACCAAATTTATTAAATATATTAAGATAGGTAACATTAGGGTACTCACTGAGCCATAAATAAAATTTATTATTTAAACCATTTAAGAATCCACGAAGTGATTGACTTACTGTAACCGCCGCTGGACCAATCCAGTAACAATCAAGGTTCTTTGTTTGGCAAGTATTGGCAATAGATTTAACTTTGTTTTCGTATTTATCCCACCATGAAGGAGATAGACGTGCATGTCCCATCCCGTCTTGATTATCATTTGTACCCAACCATATAATAACAATATCTTGAGACTTAAATGACAGCTTGTCTGTCTCATTTTTAAAAACATCGGACCAATGTTCTTTTAAATAAGTTTTACTAAACAAACTTTGATTTATAAATGGCTTAAAATCTTTAAATTCTCGCACTAATCCACTTGCAAAGATCCCAAGATTATAAAATTTAACAATATGCCGACTCTCTTCTTCTGATAGTAAATCACTATAAACTGGTCCTGTATCGGAGTACCAGTATTTTTGGACTTGCTTACCTAGTAAAAAGGCATTCGAATCTCCTATCATCATGACTTTAGCGCCAAGCTCATTTGGCTGGCAAATATATGGGTCATGAGCCCAACTGATATTTGGTAAAATCAAAATTGATAAAATATAAAATGCATATCTCATATATTTTACTCCTAAATAAATAATTATTATTTTAAATTCTGCTTAATATATAACCCTATACTCTATGCAAAATTTATTCCATTTCTACCTTCATTAAATAGTAACCCATAGCCTACCTTGCACCCC
>DYOP01000002.1:49856-72227 GCA_020720425.1 Bdellovibrio sp.
AGACACCCATTAACATTTCAATTTTTGCCAATTATGGCTAATCTTTATACACTTATTTTTATATTTTTTTCCCACATTTAAGCACATATTAGAACTGGCTCATCAATTGCTTACTTAATATTTCATGGAGGAATTATGAACAATTATTATAAAATGCTATTAAGTTTTTCCGTTCTTTTTTCTGCAACACAGGGATGGGCCAACTTATCTCAATTTAACTGCACTGATAAAAAATTTACCTTAAAGGATTTTAGAGTTTATGCTGTCAGTTCAGTAACCGCAATGAATTCGGATTATCAAGGATCACTCGGCTCGGGAGATTCAATCGAATTAACTAATTTTCTTATCGAAAAAGATTCTTCCAATCCCTGTATAAGCCTATCTGCGCAAAAAAACCTTTATTTTGAAAAGGGGAAATCCGCGGGAGCCGTGGAGGCTAAGGATACGGCTCATTTAAATCAAGCCCATATCGCAGGAGAAACAAGCTCTAACAATATAATTGCTAATAGTTCTTATCTCCAAAAAAAGGTGACTTATTATGATGCTTTACAGAGAGAGAATTCAACACTCGGAAAAAAGGAAAGATTAGATCAACCCTTTGAAACTCAGATAAATCACCTATCTATAAAAAATGAACTTTATGACCTTTCTAAAAAGCTTAAGCAAGAACCAAATCAAATTAATATTAGTCAATGCAATGAACTTAAAAACTTGAATCTCAATATTAATAAGAACCATTATATTTTCAGTCTTAATTCTTCGCTTTTAGAAACTTGTCAATTAGTTGTCCTCAAGGGTAACAAAAATCATTCAGTTACTTTTAATATTTCAGGTCGAAATGCTCAACTCGTTGGATTTAATGTAAGATTATTGGGTAACATTAGATATGACTCAATTTCTTGGAATTTTCATGAGTCCGAAACATTATTTATTTCTAACACAGCAAATGGCACATACGGGATACCAGGTTTTGTATATGCCCCCTTGGCTCAAACTGAATTTTATGAAGGCTTAATTACTGGCGGGCTCTATGTTAATAGCATTATCTTTGATATGGATAAGTTTAAAGGACAATCATCAGGGCAAATCAACCGAACTCAACAAACCCATCAAATGCTTCCCTATGAGTAAAATTATATTTATCTTTTTATTGATTACGACTTCAAATTTAAATGCTGGCCATATAAACCTATTTTTTGGATATATTGACCAGCAGCCTTACACTCATGTAATTGATTCAGCTGAGGCTCAATGGATTATAAGTAATTTAACAAAAGATTGCTCAAAATCTGAAAAGCTTTTATGTGGTTTTGATTTAGTTGAGGACAACTTGCTTTCTAAAAATAAGTCAACGATAAGAGTCTTCCAATCTTCTTACACTCACCATGACCCATCAAATCGAAATCATTTATTAACTCAGCAACTTCAAAAATCTGAACAAATACGGAATGATTTTTTTAAATCTTTATTTTTAAATGAATACACAATTTATGTTGGGCATTCACGCTACGGATATGGTCCTGATTTTTATTTTGCAAAACTAACCTCTCAAGAAACTTTGGATAAAGACTATTATAAATCAATTTCTCCACATGATAATCAATTTAATGAAGCCCTGAAAACCGCTCAATCTGGAAAATCAAAAAAAATTGCTTTCATTTCTTGCGATTCATCAACACACATAAATAGAAATGAATTAAATATAAATTCTACTTTAAAGTTTAAATTACTTTTATCAAAGCAACCATTAACCCCCATTATGGCTCGTAAGGCACTGCTAGAGGCCATAGGTTATTTTCTAACCAATAATTCATCGTCCCTTAACTCACTTAAAATATACTAAATTATTTTCAATCAAACAGCTGCAAAGAACATGGCTAAATAGATCTTTACACAGATCAAAGCTAAATTAAACACAAATCCGTTTGCTATAAAAGGGGTATTGAAGTCAAATTTATCCTATCAGATATAGATTTATCTTAATATTTAGTTGTTCAGCTTTAAAAAATATTAAACTGTTTAACTCCTTAGTTGAAATGGAAAAATAATTTATCAGTAGCAACAACTTATGCTTTTAATCTTAAAATATATTCCTTTAAGTTTTTTTCAAAGCCATTTTGAGTTGGCTCATAAAAGATTTCATTTTTAATTTCATCGGGAAGATACGTTTGCTTAACATAGGATTGTGGATATTGATGGGGATATAAGTAATCATTCCCATATCCCAGCTTTTTAGATAATTCTGTTTTTGAGGATCTAAGGCTGAGCGGTACAGAAAGTGATTTTAGCTTTTTAACCACCTCAGAAGCCTTACCAATGGCCTTGTACGAAGCATTTGATTTTGGACAAGAAGACAAATACGTTGTTACCTGAGATAAAACAATGCGAGCCTCAGGCATTCCTATGGCCTCAACCGCCTGCAATCCTGATACAGCGAGGGTTAAACCGCGAGGATCTGCGTTACCCACATCCTCTGAAGCCAAAATAATAAGTCGTCTTGCAATAAAAACAGGGTCCTCACCTGATTCAAGCATTCTTGCTAAATAATATACAGCCGCATTGGGGTCACTTCCCCTTACACTTTTTATAAAAGCTGAAATTAAATCATAATGCATTTCCGAAGATTTATCATATCTAAGAGGAGCTTTTTGCAAAAGACCTAAAACGTCTTCGGCTGTTAAAAGAGCGCGCATTGGCTCTTGAACAGGCGCCTGGCGCTGATCTTGCCCCTGAGCTTCACTCTGGTCAGAAGTTTGGCTTGAGACGCCAAACTCCGCATTTTCATTTTTGTTCTCATTTTCCATTTGATAATATTGATAAATACTCTCAAGCATCCCAATCAGGCGGCGGCCATCACCATCGGCATTTTCAATAACATAGTTAACAGCATCTTCATCAATCATTTGATCTAAAGATTGCTGGTAGTGATTTTCTACTTTTTTAATAAGCTCTATTAAATCTTGTTTATTAAGTGATTCAAAAACTAAAACATGACAGCGGCTCAAAAGGGCTGGATTAAGCTCATAACTGGGATTTTCTGTGGTAGCACCAATTAATATTAAATCACCCTTTTCTAAAAAGGGTAACAAGACATCTTGTTGGGATTTATTAAACCGATGAATTTCATCAACAAAAACGAGGGTTCTTTGATGCAAATGTTGACGTCTTTGCTGACTTTGATTGCCAATTTCACGTAAAACTTTAGCCCCTGCCTCAGTCGCATTAAGACTTATATAATGGGCCTGCATATGCTTTGCTAAAACCAATGCAAAAGTTGTTTTTCCACTTCCTGGCGGCCCCCATAAAATTAAATTTATTAAATGCCCATGCCTAAGCCTTTTTCCAATTTTTGAATCAGGCCCTAATATATGCTTTTGACCAACAATATCATCAAGTGACTTAGGCCTTAGCTGCTCAGCTAAGGGCTCAGTCAATTTTAAATCATTTGCTGATGAAAACAAATCCATTAACTTAATTCTGCTAAATTAACTGATACCATCGTGGACACTCCACGCTCTTGCATGGTAACACCATAAAGTTTCTCAGCAATCTCCATCGTATGTTTATTATGGGTAACAACAATGATTTGTGACCTTTTTGCCATTTCCCTAACAAGATCATTAAATCTTGATACGTTAGCATCATCTAATGGAGCATCAACCTCATCCAGTAAACAATAAGGAGAGGGCTTAACTAAAAATATTGCAAACACAAGCGAAACCGCTGTTAACGCCTTTTCTCCACCCGATAGTAACGAAATATTTTGCATTTTTTTTCCCGGTGGCTTTGCAATAATATCAATGCCCATTTCACCTTTTTCTGAATCTTCAATCAGCTCTAAACGCGCCTCTCCGCCCCCAAATAAAACAGGAAACACTTTTGTAAATCTTTCGTTAACTAAATCAAAGGTATCTTTAAATCTCTTCGAACAAATTCGGTTAATTCGATCAATCACTTTTCTTAATTGATCTTTTGCTTCAATCAAATCATTTTGCTGATGAGTTAAAAATTCGTAGCGCTCACTGGTCTGCTTATACTCTTCAATAGCAGACAAGTTGACCTCGCCAATTTTGATTAGCTTTTCTTTAGCCTCTTTAAGCTCTTGATCAATTAACTCGCTAGGTCTTTGATCACCCAAATGGTTTTTATACGTGTCATGAATTAAAACTTGATACCTTTCCTTTATTTGCTCAATTAAAACTTGCTCTTTCATTTTTAGCTGTTCAAATTTAATTTGAGCTTCATTAACTTGATGAAGCCTTTGATTCGCTTTAGTTTGAACAAAATGATAAGTCGCTTCTTCGTCTTGAAGAGATTGACTCATTTCTTCATAACGAGAATTTACATGAGAAAGTTCATTTCTAAGCTCTTCTAAGCTACGCACAGCTTTGCTAAAGTCTAACTTTTTATTTTCTAGCAAAACAAAATGATGACTTAATGTGGCCCCCGCCTGCGCTGACTCTTGATTTATTTTCGAAAGTTCTGTTTCAATTTTATTTAAATCCTGGCTGACTCGATTATAGTTTTGCTCAACAGATTGAGCTAGCGTTTGCTTTTGAGTCAATTGCAATTGAAGTTGAGTTACCTCTTCACGTAAGCCTGAAAAACCTAATCTTAAATTTTCAAGCTCCGTCTCGAGTTCATAGCTTTTTTTAGTCAAAGACTGCTTTTTTTCTAAAATTTCAGTTCTTGCCTCTGCCAGCTCATTATTTTTAATTTGAACACTGACCAATTGCTCTTGGTAACGTGCGCATTCTTTATCTGACCTTTCAATACTATGACGAATGTTTCTTAACTCAATTTCAGAGCGATCTAGATCTTTTTTCAACTCTAAAAATTGTTTCTCAATTTGAGTTTTTTGATCTTTTAACAACTCAATATTTTCAACTGTTAATACAAACTCCTCATCTAACTTTTTTAAATAAGCTAAAGATAAGGCCGCTTTCCCTGCCCACTGCTCTTTTAGAAGCTCTAGCTCTTTAATTTCTCGTTTTCGTTTTAAAAGACTTGAGTCTGACCCCTCTGAGTAACCCGCTGTTAAAACTCCCTCATCTGATAGCACATCTCCATCAAGAGTAACAAAAGTCCAATCCGGATATACTTTTTTAAGTTCCAATGAACCTGATATCGTTTCTACAACAGCAATTTTTTTAGTTAACAAATCAATCGTATTTTTTAAGTGCGAAGGGGCTTGAACAACGCTCGATAATAGGGCAATCACTTGTCCACTCCCGCCAACCAAATGGCTTTTTTCCGCAGGGCCCCCTTCAATACCGCCCCCCGTTTTGCCGCCATGATCCTCAGAACCAAATGAGCTCATGCTATAATCAGCTAAAGCAAAAGAGGCCCTTCCTTTTTTATTTTGTTTTAAATAATCGACAGCATTCATCGCATTTTCAGAATTTTCTGAAAGTAACAATTGCAATCTATGACCCAAAACAGCGCCTAAGGCCACTTCATACTCAGCAGGGACTTCAACAACCTCAGAAAGCGTTGTAAAAGAAGTTAAACCCTGCGGATCCGTCGTCATTTCAGCTCTATTTTTTTGCCATAAAATAACTTGTTTAACTCCCTCTTCGTAACCTTCAAAATTTCGTGATAAATCCTCAAGTCCTGCTAACTTAGAGGAAACAAGGCCTAGCTGATTTTTAAACTCATCATTTTCTATTTGAGCGGCTGCAATTTTTTGATGCCATTCTTTTTTGCTAACCTCAAGATTTAAAATTTGATTTTGTATAAGATCCAAGGACGCTTGCCCCTGGGTAACCTTTTCTTTTTGTTCTTCAAACCTTAAAAAATACTCTTGTTCTTTAACTTTTAACTCACTTTGAACGGCCACAGCTTCAGATAAACGATTTTCAATATCCTCAATTTGGCTTTCCAAACTCGATATTTTCGCATCAACTTGCGACTCGGTTTGCCCAACTGCAAACAACTCCCTGCGAGCTAAAGTTAATTCTTCATCTAACTCTTGATCCCTGGCTTCTTGTTCTAAAAAAATGGATTTTTTTTCTTCATGAGCTAATTTAAGCTCATGAACCTGCAAATTTAATTCATTTTTTTGTAAGCTTAATTCTTCACTCTCTTTAACCAAAGTCTCTCGCCTAAGTTGCTGAATTTGCATCAAAGAGCCCGTCATTTCACCTTTTGTTTTTGCTTGCTCAATTTCAAATTCAAGTTTTTGTATTTCAAGTTCTAACTTTTGCACCTGTAACTGATTAGCGCCAACTTTTTGATTTTTATCGTCAAGTAACTTCTCTAACTCAAGCATTTCTAATTTAAGTGATTCAATTTTCGAAGTCATTTCTGCTATTTCAACTTCACTTACCGTCTCTTGAGCTTGCAGTTCAAAAAGACGAGTCTGGGCCGCAACAACCTCTTGATTAATTTGATCGTAGTTTCTTGATGCCAAACTAATATCTAATTCTTCGATCTGGCCCTTTAGTATTCGGTAACGCTCAGCTCTTTCCGCTTGTCTTTTAAGGCTATCCATCTGCCTTTTAAGCTCCCCAACAATATCAGCCAGCCTTAATAAATTTTGATCTGTGGTTTGAAGTTTTCGCTGAGATTCTTTTTTTCGAGCTTTAAATTTTGTTATTCCTGCAGCTTCTTCAATCAACATTCTACGATCTTCAGGCTTTGATGTAATAATTTTACCAATCATTCCCTGCTGGATAATAGAAAAGCCTTTAGACCCCGCACCGGTATCCATAAAGATTTCTTGAATATCCCTGAGCCTCGCCGTTTCTTTATTAATTGCGTATTCAGATTCACCATTTCGATAAAGCCTTCGTGTTACCATAACTTCAGAAAACTTCTGAAACTTAACAGGAAAGGGGCCCCCATCATTTTCAAGCGTTAAAGAAACTTCTGCCATTCCTGATGGCGCATAACCTTCACTTCCAGCAAAAATAACATCGACCATTGATGAGCCACGCAAATCTTTGGCAGACATTTCTCCCATAACCCATAAAAGCGCATCAACTATATTTGATTTTCCACAACCATTGGGCCCAACCACACCTGTAATTCCGGCATCAAATTGTATAACGGTTCGGTCCTTAAATGATTTAAAACCAATCAATTCAATTTTTTTAATTCTCAAGATCTACTCCCACTTCTAATCAATCAACATTTCAGTCAATGATAGTGTCATCCGTGAGAAAAAAATGGAGGCCAACCGTGGCCATCCAATACTGCATTTTATTATTTTTTTGACCTAAGCGCAGACTGCGCCGCTGCCAAACGGGCAATGGGAACTCGAAAAGGGGAACAGCTTATATAGTCCATCCCACTTTTGAAAAAAAACTCAATCGATGCTGGGTCCCCACCATGCTCTCCGCATATCCCGATCTTTAAATTTGGCTTTGCCTTGCGGCCCAAGTCAATTGCTGTTTTCACCAAAGCCCCTACTCCTTGCTGATCAAGGCTTATAAAGGGATCTATCTCTATAATTCCACCTTCAATATACTGCGGCAAAAATCGCCCCGCGTCATCGCGCGAAAGACCTAAGGTTGTTTGAGTTAAATCATTTGTCCCAAAGCTAAAAAAGTCCGCCTGCCCCGCAATCTGATTAGCTGTAAGAGCCGCTCTTGGAAGCTCAATCATGGTCCCCACTTTATAATCAAACGCGATCCCTTTTTCTGATTGCACCCATTTAATTTGTTCTTCAACTAAGCTGCGTAAAACTTTAAGTTCCTGCTCATAGGCAACTAAAGGAATCATAATTTCAGGTAACACCTTTTGACCCGGTTCCATCTTCTCTTCACTGATTAGCTGGCAAACGGCTTCAGCAATGGCTTTGGCCTGCATTTGATAAATTTCAGGATAGGTAATAGCTAACCGGCAACCCCTATGACCTAACATCGGGTTAAATTCATGCAAAGCATGCACCCTTTGTCTAATATCACTTAAAGGCATGCCTACACGACTTGAAAAATCAGCCATTTCCTCTTCTCCATGAGGGACAAACTCATGAAGCGGGGGATCTAACAATCTTATCGTCACAGGATAGCCGTTCATAATTTTAAAAATTTCATAAAAATCTTGTCTTTGCATGGGTAACAATAAAGATAGGGTTTTTTTACGCTCATCAACCGTTGGGGCCATAATCATTTTTCTCATGACATCAATTCTATCAGGCCCAAAAAACATATGCTCAGTTCGGCAAAGACCAATCCCTTCGGCTCCAAATTGTCTAGCTATTTGAGCGTCTTTAGGGGTATCTGCGTTAGTACGAACTCCCATTTTTCTAACCTGATCTGCCAAACTCATAATTTTTTCAAAATCACCCGACAACTCAGGCGCAATCGTTTTAACTTCGCCCAAAAAAACTTCACCGGTTGAGCCATCTAGGGTTACTAAGTCACCAAATCTTAACAAGTAACCCGCAACTTTTATAGTCTCGATTTCTGGATTAATATCTAAAGCACTACAGCCCGCTACACAACACTTTCCCATACCTCGAGCGACCACTGCGGCATGAGATGTCATACCTCCCCGCGCGGTTAAAATCCCCTTGGCTGCATTCATTCCCGCAATATCTTCGGGTGATGTTTCAATTCTAACTAAAATAACAGAATGACCTTTTTCTTTTTCTAATACAGCCTGCTCACTTGTAAAAACAAGATGACCAGAAACACCCCCCGGAGAAGCTGGCAATCCCTTAGCGAGTAACACTTTTTTTGCCTTCGGATCTAAAGTTGGGTGAAGCAGTTGATCTAAAGATTTAGGATCAATTCTAAGCAAAGCTTCTTCTTTTGTAATTAACCCCTCTTCAATCATATCTGATGCTGTTTTTAGAGCGGCTCGGGCTGTGCGTTTTCCGGTTCGAGTTTGCAGCATCCAAAGCCGACCTTTTTCAATTGTAAACTCAATATCCTGCATATCTTTATAGTGAACTTCTAGTTTTTTATATATTTTTTCAAGTTCTAAATAGGCCTCAGGCATCTTTACTTTAAGAGCCTCAATTGGCTCAGGGGTTCTAATCCCCGCTACCACATCTTCACCCTGAGCATTAATTAAAAACTCGCCAAAAAAACGATTTTCACCGGTTGAGGGGTTTCGCGTAAATGCTACGCCAGTTGCCGAATCATTACCCATGTTACCAAAAACCATAGCCTGAATATTAACGGCAGTACCCCAATGATTAGGTATCCCATGCAGCTGACGATAGGTAACCGCTCGTGGTGTATTCCAAGATTGAAATACAGCAAAAATGGCCCCCCATAATTGCTCCATTGGGTCTTGCGGAAATTCTTTCCCCGCAGCTAATTTAACAAGTTGTAAAAAATTATTTGATAAGAACTCAAGATCTATCGCGGTCATCTCAGTATCAAGCATATAGCCCTTATCTGCCTTCAAATCCTCAATCTCAATTTCAAATTGATTGGTATTAATTCCCATCACAACATCAGCGTACATCTGAATCAATCTTCGGTAACTATCCCAGGCAAACCTTGGATTATCTGAGTGCTTAGCTAACCCAACAACGGCCATATTATTTAAACCTAAATTTAAAATTGTATCCATCATGCCTGGCATTGAGCTTCGAGCCCCTGACCGTACCGACAAAAGAAGTGGATTTTGATTGTCACCAAATTTTTTTCCCATTTTAGATTCTAAATGAGATAAAGCTTTCATGACTTCTGGCTTTAAAGACTCTGGTAACCTTTGGCCCAAATTATAAAACTGAGTACATACCTCTGTAGAAAGCGTAAAGCCAGCCGGCACAGGCATTTCTAATCTTGCCATTTCAGCAAGATTTGCGCCCTTACCACCTAATAAGTCTTTTAATCCTGCATGCCCATCTGACTCTCCTGCTGCAAAAAAATAGACTGTTTTATCAGACATATCTCCCCCTTTTTACGAAAAATTTTTAATCTTCAAAAGTAAGTTATTTTTCAACTGATCTAATGGCACTCTTTCTTGCATCATCGTATCACGATTTCTAATGGTAACAGCACCATCTTCGATGGACTCATAATCAACGGTAACACAAAAGGGTGTACCAATTTCATCCTGTCTTCGATATCGCTTTCCAATTGATCCCGCTTCGTCATATTGAACATCCCAGTCTTCTGCTAATTCTTCCCTTAACTTCTGAGCTAAGCTTGCTACAGGATCTTTTTTAACCAATGGCAAAATAGCCACTTTAACAGGGGCCACTTCAGGATGAAGACCTAAAACAACTCTAATATCCTCAGCCCCAGACTCATCAACATAAACCTCTTCTCGGTAAGCATCACATAAAAAAGCTAAAAACAATCGATCACAACCAACTGCCGTTTCAATCACGAAGGGTATAAATTTTTCTTTAGTGGCTTCTTCAAAATACTCCAAAGATTTTCCCGAAAACTTTGCATGCTGAGTTAAATCATAATTAGAACGATTATGAATCCCTTCTAATTCACTCCATCCCATCGGAAATAAATACTCAACATCAATCGCCGCTTTAGCATAGTGAGCCAGCTCATTGGCGGCATGAGGATGCTCACGAAGGTTTTGCATATTAAAACCATATTTTTTATAAAACTGCATTCGGGTTTGTTTCCATTTTTCAAACCAAGATTCATCTTCACCAGGCTTTACAAAATACTGCATTTCCATTTGTTCAAATTCACGGGTTCTAAAAATAAAGTTACCAGGTGTGATCTCATTACGAAATGATTTGCCGATAGCTGCAATTCCAAATGGAATTTTATACCGCGTTGTTGTTTGGCAATTAGAAAAGTTAACATAATGGCCCTGGGCTGTTTCAGGTCTCATATAAACCACAGACCCCTCGTCTTCAACGGGCCCCATGTGTGTTTTAAACATTAAATTAAACTGTCTGGGCTCCGAAAGATTTTTTGAACCACATTGAGGACATTTTTTTTCGTTGATATAGGATTCGGTATTATCTGTTCGAAATCGAGTTTTACAGTCCTTGCAATCCACCAAGGGATCAGAAAATCCATCGACATGGCCAGATGCCTTCCAAACAGTTGGATGCATTAAAATCGAAGCATCAAGGCCACAAATATCAGCTCTTCTGGTCATGGCCTGCCACCAAATTCTTTTTACATTAAGCTTCATCAACGAACCCAGTGGGCCATAATCCCAACATGAGTTTAATCCACCATATATTTCTGAGCTTTGAAAAACAAAACCCCTTCTTTTGCTAAGCGAAACAAGAGTTTGTAAATCTTTTAATTTTCTAACTTCTTTAAGAGCTTGAGCCATGAACGACCTTTCATTTTGTTAAAGCTAATTAAACGTATTCAATAGTACTATTGTATTAGTAGGGCTGCTGCATTGGGACACTGGCATAAGTACCCATGATATCATGTTACTCATAAAATGGCGTAATGAACTCCAGCTCTGTCTCATAAACAAAAAAAGGGCACTCAAAATAGTTCTCCTATTTTTTCGCATACCTTTTTCCCGAATTTCATTGTCTGAAGCCAATTTCACCATTTTAAGCATAACTCGATATAAATGAAGTCTAATCCAAAATATAGGTTAACCTTGGCCTTTATATGGTCAAATACTGTTGTTAGACTTCTTGCGCAAAAAAGCGACTTTTATCTATATAAAAAGTTTAAAACGATCGATGTAATGACTCAGGAAGCTTAGATATAGATTTTAACTTAGCCCCAGCCAATAGCATTTTCATAACCTTTTCACGTGTAATCGTTTGCATTAAATTTTGAGCTCGGTCGCCCATATAATGTTCTTTCATACGTGCTAGTTCGATACCTGTTTGTTTGGCATATTCCTCAAGTCGATTAGCAAAATCTTCTTCTGTAGCCTCAAGTTGCTTAGCTTTAGCAAGCTCCATCACCAAAAACTCAGCTTGAATCATCTCTTTTGCTAATTTATCAAAGTCATCAGACCACTTAGCAATGTACTCTTGAATATCCTGTTCAGGATATCCCTTTTCTTGCCAATCCTTTTTAAAGTTCTCTTCTAGGTGAGTTTTTTGACGTCCAACATAGTACTTAGGAACATCAGTGGGATTAGCCGCTACTAAAGAGCGCACCAAGGTCTCTTCTAAATGATTTTTTGATTTTTTAGCAATATCAAGCTTCATGTCTTCTGAAATTAAAGTTTTAAGCTCTTCCATTGACTCTTTACCAAATCTTTTAGCAAATTCAGCGTCAAGAGCGGGCAAAACCTTTTTTTCATTTTTAACAATTTCAACATCAAACTCAACATCCTTATTAGATAAATCCGCACTATGGTAACCCTCAGGAAATTTTAACTTTAATGTTTTTTTATCCCCTACAGATAGGCCCAATAAACCGTCTTCAAAGCCCTCAATCATTTGCTTTGCTCCAATTACAATTGGCAAATTCTGGCCTGACAAACGCGGGTCAGCTACTCCTTCTAATTTCCCAGAAAAATTAATGGTAACCTGATCCTGAGCCTTTACGGCATGATCCGCCTGCTCCCATGCGGCCCAATTGTTTTGTAAACGCTCTATGGTTTGCATAACTTCATTTTCGCTCACCTCTGAACTTAACTCTTCAGCCTCGAGCCCCTCATACTTATCAACTGTAACCTCAGGATAAACTTCAAAATAGGCAGAAAACTGAAATTCTTTTCCCTCTATGGGCCAACCAAATTCAAACTCAGGCTCGCCTGCCATTTGAATTTGATGTTCAACTAAACCCTTAGCAAAATGTTTATTAATTAAATCATCGGCAACTGTTTTCAAAATACTATCTGAATAAACTTTTTTTACAGTTTCAAGTGGAGCCTTGCCCGCCCTAAAACCCTTAATGTTACTTTTCTTTTGAACCTGAAGTGTGGCCTTTTTAAAAAAGTCATTAACCGTTTCTGTCGGAATCTGAACATCTAATTTTCTCTCAAGCCCTGATTTAATCTCAATATTTGCTTTCATACTTATTTCTCCTCAAAAGCGCTGATGTTAAGCAAAAAAAACCTCCCTCTGCAAGAACTTTGCGCAAAGTGACGTGATGTCTTAACTAATTAAAGGCAGTCTTAAACACTATGAAGATTCATTTTGTAACCGGAAAAGGCGGCGTGGGGAAATCTCTTTTTTCACTTGCCCTTGCCCATAAACTCAGTCAAAGCTCAAACCGAGTCATTCTTGCTGAGCTTGGTGAAGTTAGTTTTTTTGAGTACTTATTTGAGTCAACATCACCTTCTTTGCCTTTTAAAATTGAGCAATGGGATGGGCATACTTGCTTAAAACAGTACGTAAAATATCTATTAAAAATTGAAGCTCTCTATAAGCTTTTTTTTGAAAACTCCGTTACTCGAACCCTTGTTGATGCTGCGCCAGGACTAAAAGAACTTGCTATCCTTGGCAAAATCACGAGCGGCCCGCCGCGCAATATGGGCCCAAAAATTGAGGCTGATTGCTTGGTTGTTGACGCCTTTTCTTCAGGACATTTTTTAGCCCTTCTCCAGGCCCCCCTAGCTATGGCCCAAACTTTTCGTTTTGGCCCTATGGCAGAACAAAGTAAAAAAATAATAGATGTCATCAATGACCCGGGTATCACACAAATTCATATTGTTACCCTCTCCGAAGAACTCCCACTCACTGAGGCTTTCGAGCTATCAGACAATCTTTCAGCCCTTGTCTCTACCCCTATTTCTTTTTGGATTAACAAGTTCGAAGAGCTTCCTGTCTTAACTCAGGCTTGCAAAAGCACCCCCCTTGGCGGCTACTTACAAAATAAAAATAGCGACCAAAATAAGGCCATCAATAAATTTAAAAGTTTAAATAAAAATTTTCAAACAATCCCCTTTATATATCAAACCCAAATCGAAAATCTTATTTTTCAAATAAGCCAAACCATTAAATTATAATAAAATGAATGATCAAACAACTTTCCCACTCCAAAAAAACTCAACACAAATTTATATTACCCTTGGCACGGGCGGAGTCGGCAAAACATCTCTATCGGCCGCCCTTGGCGCCCATCTCGCCTTAAACAATAAAAAAACTTTGGTTATTACGATTGACCCCGCTCAACGATTAAAAACCACCCTAGGTGTTACCAATGATTCGGGTAATTACCAAGTTAATCACCCCGACTTAAATGGTTACTTGTGGGCAAGTCTTTTAAACTCTAAACTTATATTTGATAATTTTGCTCGAAAAGGCCTTAAAAATGAGATCCTTATTGAAAAGCTCCTTAAAAATCGACTTTACATTCAGCTCTCCACACACCTTAGCGGCTCGCAAGAATTTACTTCACTCGAAAAACTTTTGGTCGAGTACGAAAGTGGCCAATGGGATTATATTGTTTTAGACACGCCCCCCTCTGGCCATGCCATTGAGTTTTTAAAAGCCCCTGAAAAACTTAACCGATTACTAGATGAGAAAATTGCCAAATGGTTTCGAGATCCAAAACAAGGTGGAACCTTTTTTGGACAGCTTTTACAAAGAGGTACTAAAAACTTATTAAAAGCTCTTGAGTTACTAACAGGCTCTGAGTTTATGACTGAACTTTCTGACTTTTTTGATCAAATTCAATTTTGGCAAGAAAAGCTGGGAGTCCGCCTTAAAAAAGTTCAAACTCTTTTAACCAACAGCCACTGTCAATTTATCCTTGTTGCCAATCAAGATCTTGCAAAACTTAAAGAATCTTTAGACTTGATCACTCAACTTAATGCTCAAAATAAACATGTTTCAAAAATTATTATAAATAAATCTAAACCCTATCTCCTGAACCTCGATTTTAATTCAGCACTCTGCCCCGAGCTTGAGCCCTTTATTAAAAAAAACCAAGCCCTCTATTTCAATCAATCAACAACAACAAAAAATCTTTTCCCTTCATCAATCGATTTAATTGAAATTCCAGAGGCCCCAACCCCCGTATCAAATGTTGATGATATTATTTCGCTATCTTCTTCTTTTATAGGAGGTCATTTTTTATGAACATACAAAGGTTCTTTCTTGGAGTTATTCTTTCAACCCCTGACCCCACAAAGGGTTACCCGTCCTATAAAATATCAACTTCAAAGACTAATTCTCATAAATTCTCTCATTTATATTTATCTCTTTTTATATTTTCATTTATATTTATAAGCTGTTCGCACTCTCCCTTTAAAGCTCAATCTGACCTTCAAACTCCGGCAACTCTTTCAGAAGAGCTTTTGCAAGCCCACTTACTTCTTGAAAATAAAAAAACAGAAGAGGCCCTTAAATCTTTCAAAGCCATTGAGAAGTCCTACTTAAACACGCCCTTTTCAAACTATGGAAAACTTGGGCAATACCAATGCTACCAAGAAAGTAGTCAGCTTAAATTGGCGGCCCAAGGTTACCTTGATTTACTACAAACGGACTCATCACTTTTACCCGATCTAAGGGTTCAAACACGACTTTTGTTAGCTGAAACCTATATTCAAATGGGACAAGTTCACTCGGCCCTTGGCACCCTTGATGAGATTGAAAACCTTAAGTTTGCTTTAACTCCCTATGATCAAATTATTTTTCACGCTCGAAAAGGGCTGTTATATTTAACAATTGGCCAAGTTGATTTATCAAACGAACAAAAAAAACAAGCTCAATTGCTACTCAAGGCTCAAAAACAAGGTCCGCTATCCAATCAAGATCTAGCTAAAATATATTTTGAAAGTTCTAAAACATGGGTTACCCAAACGGATCATAAAAGCTTTGAAGAGCTTATTAAAAAAGTTGATTATTTTTTTCACTGGAGACAGGAAGCTATTTACTTAGAAGACCCCCAATGGTCAAAAAAATCACTTGAGCTAACGCAGAGTGAGCTTACCTATATTTGGAATGAAGCACAAAAAGCAACCCTTCCTCAAAAGCTAGCTCCTCAAATTTATAACTCCAAAAAAAAAGCTATCATCTATAAGCAAATGACCATCCTCTTAGATTTTTTTAACGCTCACGACCTAAGTCCTGAACTCGAAAAATTAGACCCTTCTGTTTCACACATCATGACCTCTCAATGGTCAGCTCTTTCCAAAAAGTTTAAACTACAAATTCAAAACATGATTCAATCGCAAAATGAAGTTATTCAAAAGCAACCCGACAAAGAAATAAATAATTCCCCAGAAGAACTTAATAAAATTCTCACCCCTGATAACTCGGCTCCCAACCCATAAACTCACACGCGCCCTCGATGCTTTTTAATCAAGCTAATAGAGCTTGCCTTTTAGCTTACTCACCGTCTTAGCTTTGACTTCGCCGTGTCTTATGTTAAACAATTAGTTGATGTATATATTTGAGCTTGCAAAAATTTTATTTAATCAAAGGTCTGCACTTAATAAATGGTATAGCCAAGAATTAGGCAAACTCGAATATCCCATTTATTCGAGTTATGACATTCGAGATTCAGGCTTTAAAATCGCACCCGTAGATGCCAATATATATCCCGCAGGGTTTAATAACATATCCCCTGATGATTTAGATTTAGCTTCGGCTAGTTTTGATCGCTATATCGAAATCCATTTTGGCAAAGTTGAGCGTATATTACTTGTTACCGAAGAGCATACAGCCAATAAATTTTATTGGAACAACGTAATAAGTCTTAAAGCAATTCTTGAAAAATCAGGGAGAAAAGTTTTAATTGCTTTTCCACAAACCTCAATGGCTCCTATCACTGTAGAAAGTGCCAGTTACGGACCCGTCGAAATTATCGGAGCTGATTTTAGTTCAAAAGCAATAAAAGACTTTCATCCCGATATTGTTTTATCAAATAATGATTTCTCCCTTAATCTTGAAAATTGGGCGGCTCAAGTTCATTTACCAATCACCCCACCCCGTGAGCTGGGCTGGTATCGCCGAAAGAAATCAGAATACTTTAAACACTATAATGAAATAGCCAAAATTTTTTCAGAGATTGCTGGCGTTGACCCACTTCGCTTTCAAGTTAAAACTCAAGTTTTTGAAGATTTTGATATTCAATCCGATCAATCCCAAGAGGAATTAGCTCTTCACGTTGACCAAATGCTCAAAGAAATTAAAGCTGACTATGAACGCTTAAACATATTGCAGGTACCTAAAATCTTTATAAAAAACAATTCTGGTACTTATGGACTTGCTGTTACCCAGGTTAACTCTGGCGATGAAGTTCGCCAATGGACCTATAAATCACGAAAAAAAATGAAGGCGGCTAAAGGTGGCCGCCAAGTTAATGAACTTATTTTACAAGAAGGCATCCAATCGAGAATTCATTTTGGTGGAGCCAGTGCCGAACCCGTTATTTATATGGCCGGATGCAAAGCCATCGGCAGCTTTCTTCGATTTCATCTCGAACGCGGAGATAATGAATCCCTAAATGCTCCGGGATCTTCTTTTCATAGCCTAGGACTAAAACAAGCTTCTTTTGATTTTGAATATCCTTTTGACGAGACCCCCTATGCTTGGGCCACACGTCTTGGCGTTTTAGCTCTTGGACTTGAAGCTAAAGCTATGGATGTTCACTTTAAAAATTTCAGAAAACAAGCCTGTGATTTAAGTATTTCTTCAAATAGTTAAATTTCTATCAATAAATACTGAGTTGATGCTGAAAAACAGGTGATCTGCATTAAGCGAGTGGCAACCACAATTAACTTTTCATTTTAAATTGCGCTGTAAAGTGCCTTAATACAGGAGCCTGATAAATAAACTCATAACCTGGGTAACTTGTAAAATTTTTTTTCATCTCAAAAGCAGACTCTATAATATAGTCAATATGACTTTGAGTATAAACTCTTCGCGGAATCGCAAGCCTTACAAGCTCATTTAATGCTGGCTCTTCAATACCCGTATTAACATTTCGCCTACCTAACATAACCGATCCAACCTCAACCGATCTTAAACCTATTTTTTTATAAAACTCGACCGAAAGACTCTGCCCTGGATAGTCTGACCAAACTAAGTGACTCAATGTTTTTAATGCATCAATGTAAACAGCATGACCTCCAAAGGGTTCGACCAAACAAAAGCCGGCCGATTTTAATCCCTCTCCCAAATAAGCAGTCGATTTTATTCGGTACTTTAAATAATCTTCTTCTAAAATTTCTCGTAACCCTACAGCCAAAGCCTCAAGATCGCGTCCAGCCAAACCACCATAGGTTGGAAACCCCTCTGTTACCACCATCCATGTTCTAACATCATTAGCTATAGCTCCATCTTTTAAAGCTAAAAACCCACCAATGTTACCAAAGGCATCTTTTTTAGCCGACATAAGGGCCCCATCAGCATACGAAAACATCTCTTTAACTATAGATATAATACTTGCCTCTTCATAGCCAGACTCTCGTTGTTTAATAAAATAGGCATTTTCGGCAAATCGAGCGCAATCAATAAAAAACAATTTACCCATTTTATGGGCCAAACCAGACGCCTCACGAATGTTTTTCATCGAAACGGGCTGACCACCCACTGAATTATTTGTTACTGTCATAATCACAAATGATATCTCAGAATGGTTATTTTTAAGTTCTTCTTCTAATCTAGCCAAATCCATATTGCCCTTAAATGGATAATATTTTGAAGACTCCGAAGCCTCTCGAATTGGCAAATCAATCGCCACACCTTGATTAACTTCAATATTGGCTCTTGTTGTGTCAAAATGAGTGTTACCAATGACCCTTTTATTAGGCTTTAATAAAACCTTCATCAATAAGGCTTCGGCTGCTCGCCCCTGATGCGTGGGAACAACAAACTCAAAGCCTGTTATATCCTGAACTGCTTTTTCAAATCTATAGTAACTCGGAGAGCCGGCATAAGATTCATCTCCATTCATCATCTGAGCCCACTGATTAGCTGACATTGAACCCGTTCCACTATCAGTTAAAAAATCAAAAGTAACAACCTCTGAAGGCAACTTAAATAAGTTGTAATGGGCTTTTTTTATTTCGTTTAATCTTTGCTCCTCTGAAGGCAGTGGCAAAGGCTCTACCATTTTAATCCTAAAGGGCTCGATAATTGTTTTCATATAAAAACCACCTTAATCTAAAAGCTGGGGTTACGCCATTTTATATGTAACTCAGGCATAAAAGAAGTCTGATCAATCAAAGCTTCAAAGATTAAGTGTGTCAATATTTATACATATAAAAAAAAATTGAAATCAGATTTTAATAAAGCACTCACTTTGAGAGCCTCCCCCAGGAGTCCCAATGAGAGCTTATGCCTCTATTTCATAAATTGACGCTTTTCTTATTCAATCCTGTATAAAGTGCTAAAATTGGGTTCAGCTCAAAAAAGAAAAACCTAAAGTATGGATACAAATAAATATCGAAATTATCTTGGGTGACTATTTTCCCCTTAGAACTCTTTAAGCTACGACCCGTTACAACCCAATAAAGTATCTCAATAAAAATAAAGGCTACTCATAAAACTCGAGTTTCATTTTTTTTAACAAAAATTGTATTAACAAATATGAAACAATAATTGCCGCCGGCCAAGTTAATAACCACAAAATCGAATAAAAATATGTCATAAAATCACTCCCCCTTAATAGACTTCTTTGTTACCCAAATAATTAACGCCTAATACAAATGAGAATCGTCTTTAATTTCCTGACTTGTTAACGGTTTTTGCGACATGGCTTTCCAAACATAGCTTATATAGCCTAGTACAAAAGGAACAAATAGCGAAACCACCGCCATCACCGAAAGAGTAAAATGACTACTTGAACCATTATAAATTGATATCGAGCTTTGCAAATCATAACTCGATGGATAAAAGGGAGTGTTATTAAATCCCGCTGTGGCAAACAATGAAAATGCAATAAGCACAATTCCAAATCCAGAAATCCAAATTCCTTTATTGCTATTTTTAAATCCAGTCAAAAAGACAGAGTACATAACTAGCAATAGTCCAATTAATAAAAACCCAATTCCTGAAATGTTTAGCTCCAATAAATTGCTTAAGTATTTATATTTTACAAGGCTAACCACACCACCATCATCAATGTGGTATCCATCTCTTGTTACCAAATAAAATAAAAAATATAATAAAAATGGAAGAGCTATTACAAAATTCACTAAGGTCTGTCTTCTAGACAAATTACGAACATTCGGGTCATCAATGCTATTAATAAAATATTGGGCTCCTGTCATTCTAGAGATAAAAAGCAAACCCAACCCAAGACTTATATTAAATGGATTAAGCATGGCCTCCAACCCAATAAGTGTTGACTGCCAATGCACACCTCGAGATTCGTCTAAATAAAAGGGAGAGCCACTAAAAAAGCTAGCTACAGCAACCCCTAGCAAGGTAACTCCTAAAACTCCATTAAGTAATAAAAATATTTCAAAAGTTTTAGCACCCAAAAAGTTACCTGACTTTTTTCGAAATTCATAAGACACGGCCTGAATGACAAACGAAATTAAAATAAGCATCCAAAAAAAATAGGCTCCGCCAAAACTTGTAGCATAAAACAGGGGGAAGGCTGCAAACATCGCCCCACCAAACATAACCAACGTGGTATAGCCCAACTCCCATTTTCTTCCTAAAGAATTTATAACTAATTTTTTTGACAGATCATCTTTAAAATTAAAAATAAGAGTTTGCCCCCCTTGAATAAAAAATAAAAACACCAAAAGAGAACCAATAACTGATACTAAAAACCACCAGTATTGCTGCAAAAACACAAATGAAATATCGCTATTCATGAGCCCCCCCTCCTTGACTATCGCTACCATCATCAGGACCAAGTTTAATTTGCTTAACCATAATACTCATTTCCACCGCAAATAAAATTACAAACAACACTAAAAACATCCAAAAGGTTGTCTGCACAGCCATTGTTGCAATATGAGTAACTCCTTTATGCGTTGGCAAAATATCTTGTATGACCCAAGGCTGCCGGCCCACTTCTGCCACAATCCAGCCCAACTGACTTGCCAAGTAACCTAATGGTATTGAAAAAAAACTAATCCAAAATAAGAGCTTAAATTTTTCACATTTATTAGTAAACACAACAGCAAACACAACCAAAAATAAAAGAACAAAATAAGAACCCAATGCAACCATTGCATGAAATGAGTGCACAACAATCGCGAGTGGTGGAACAATTTCTTCTGGCGCATTGAGATGCCCATATCCAATATACTTTTCATTTTCTTCAATGATAAGCCTTTGAGCCGCTGCCTCTTGGGTGTTATTTTCTTTTTTAGCCTTTCTGTACAAGTCAAGTGCTCGCAATCCCCTTTTTCCCTTATCTATTTTTTCTGCTGCACCCATAATATTTTCTTTAGGGTTACCATATACCAAATCTTCAATTCCAGGTACAAACGACATAAAATCCCGATAGCTTAAAAAAGACAATAAATAGGGAACCTGTATTTCAAAAAAATATTCAGGCTGATCGTCACCTAATTTTTTATTATGATTAAACAAGCCGAACAAAGTTAAACCAGCCCCTCTTTCCCCTTTAAACATACCCTCCATTGCCGCAAGCTTCATCGGCTGAGTCTGAGCCACATAATGGGCCCCATGATCTCCCGTCGCAATAACACCAATTGAAGAAATAAATCCAAAAACTGTGGCAATAATTATGCTGGCTTTTGCCATTTTAAGATGCCGATTTTTAATAATATACCAACTGCTAATACCCATTACAAAAAGGGCACTCACAACAAAGCTACTACTTACTGTGTGGATAAATTTACTCATTGCTACCGGAGATAGGGCAACTTCTAAAAAAGAAGTCATTTCAAATCGACCCATATCAGGATTAAACTTTGTACCTACGGGGTATTGCATCCAACCATTGGCAACCAAAATCCAGAAAGCCGAAAGATTTGATCCTATCGCAACCATCCACGAAGAAATCAAATGAAACCTGGGAGAAACCCTTTTCCATCCAAAAAACATAACCGCAAAAAATGTGGCCTCTAAAAAAAATGCAAAAAGACCTTCAATAGCCAGTGGTGCTCCAAAAATATCTCCGACCATCCAGGAATAGTTTGACCAATTCGTGCCAAACTCAAACTCCATAATGAGACCCGTGGCAACCCCAATAGCAAAGTTGACTCCAAACAGTGTCATCCAAAACCGAGTAACACTTTTCCAAAAATCACTTTTTGTTTTATAATAAAATGTATGCATAAACGCGACAATAAAAGACAATCCTAAGGTTAATGGCACAAATATAAAGTGAAACATGATAGTTAAAGCAAACTGAGCCCTTGCCCAATCAACATTGACCATATCGTTTAATTCCATTTTATTCCTCCCGAGTATCTAACTTGTTTTTAAAACACCAAAAATGACCCAATAACACTTTTTAAAATTACCTATTTAACAATGCCGCGCAGTCAGCTCAAAACTCTTACAATAAATTTTTATAGCACTCAGTTATAATTAAAAATCTATTACTCCACTTAATACTTACCACTTACCACTTACCACTTACCACTTACCACTTAGCACTTAGCACTTAGCACTTA
>DYOP01000002.1:72327-78719 GCA_020720425.1 Bdellovibrio sp.
CACTTAGCACTTAACACTTAACATTCAGTCAACAGACTTTCTCATTTGCACTTCTAACTGCAAATTCCCAGCTTAAAAAATTTCGCTCAATCATAAACTTCGTTTGAAATTTATGATACTCTTAAAAATTATTTAGCTCAAAATCTTTATTCCTAATATCCCCCTTTTAAGCTAATTAAGTTTACCCAACCACAAAACATAATAGTCAGTCTTGCGAAACTCCTTTTGTCATATTGTCTATAAACTGATCTGCTTTTTCTCTCTCGCTTTGCTTTGAAAAGCCCGTATCTACATAAAAGAAATTTTTAACAACAACAAACATAATAAAAAGTTTGATTATAATAATTTTCCACAAAAGCCTTCCCATTTTCATTTGCGAAAAACCAACTCGATAAAAGTGATAAATTCTGCTTAAAAAACTATACAATTTCTATCCTATTTTAAAATCTAAATAATTATCATTAAATGTTATCTTACTAAAACGATAATAACTCGCCTGCCTCACAGTCAATTAAAGTTTTAATTTAGGCCCTCCTTTCAAATATTATGTTGTACAACAAAATGGCCTATACCACATACCCTCATACCCTATACATCAAATCCACAATCGCATTATATCTCATCCTATCATTTTGATCTGATCTGATTTGATCTGATTTGATCTTCTTACCTTAACATAATTGATGCTGAAAAATGCTTTGCATCGTTCAGAGGTTACTTATTCTTTTTAGCCTTGAGGCACGGCCATCCATGGCCTCTGCAAGCGGGATGCTGTCCTTGCGCTTGAGGCCTCAAGGCTAAAAAGAATAAGTAACCTCTGAACTCTCCCACGTTTTTTGGGCGAGTCTTTGGAAGAGTATAAATTTGCAAGGGTTTAAGTTGAATATTGCTAAATCCTTGCAAATAAATAAGGGCGATTTTTTTAAAAGGCAGGTAACCATTGGGTAAAATTATTTTTCAACTCCGACTAACATATTCTCTTCTCTCCACGCCACGCCACTCCTATCTTATCCCACCCCCATCGATTCCGCCTGTTTTTCAGGGTAACTTTCGAAATGAATTATAAAATACGAGGAACTAAAAAAAGGGGGTCGGCACGATTAGGAACAAGAGCTTTTAATCAGGAGATCAAAAAAGCATTGCTCAAAAGCTTCATAATCGGGGCAAGCTTACTTTTGCCGAGTTTTGCAAAAAGCATAATTTAGTATATATACCATTTCCTCTTGGCGATTCGAGCCAACTCCACATAGAGATACAAAAATGAAGTCTTCAGCAGCTAAATACGCACCATAACAAATTCAATATTTATTTAATTCTCATTTGTTACAGCTTATGATTAGGTCCTGAAACTTTTTTATTTGGTCTTTTTGACTTGAAATTTTAGCCATAACAAGAGATCGCCTTAACTCAGTTCTAACCAAAAAATCCGAATGCTCACAAGCCTTCTGGTAACTTAAATAGCATGCATTTAAATCCTGAATCTGACACGCAGATTTAGCTAAGCCCAGCAACGCTTGCTTATCATCAGCACGCTCACTTAATGCTTGTTCATAAGCCATTTTAGCTCGCGCCCATTGCCCCCTATCTACAAAGTATTTACCAGCAGAAATATTAATAGAATAATCCCCTCCGCCACCAGAAATAAGTTTAGTGAAATAATCATCTGCCTCTTCTAACAAACCCTGGTCTCTTAATAAATGACCCAAACAAATTTTAGCTACCGAATTTGCCGGATCCAATTGTAATGTTTTTTTACAGGCCTTTTGTGCTGCTTCATGCATCCCTTCATCGGTCGCAAGCTCACAAATCCTTGAAAAGTAATTTGATTTTTCACCAAAAACTAAAATCATATCTTCATAAATCAAGCGAGCTTCAAGTCTGTTTTTGGGCTTATATTCCAATATGGTATCCGACAACTCCAGATACGCCGCCTCATATTTTAGGTTAGCTTCAATTGCTTTTTTATAAGTTGAAATGGCCAACGAATATTTTTTTAGCTTTCTTTGAATTTGCGCTAGCTTTCTTAAGGCTGGCGCATCTTTAGAGTTTTTCTCAATTATGAGTTCGTAAATTTTTTGAGCCCCTCCCATGTTACCAACTTTAACATAAGCCAGCGCAAGCTCATTTGCTTTATCCCTATCAAGATTAGACAAATTTGTTCCCGAATTTTTAATTAGGCTTTCGGCCTGCTCAATAGTCATCGCCTCTACACATAGGGAAGTCATAAAAAATGCTATTAAAATATATACAACCCTTCTATTAAGGACTTCGCAAATAAACATAGAAATAATTTCTCCCCCCATCTGTTTTCATGATACTCTATCAACTAGAATGAAAGATATTACAAAAAAGTTCAATTTTTTATCAAACAGGTCTGGACAAGGAATTGTCGAGTATATCTTACTTCTTGTCGTCGTACTCTCAATTGCCTACGCATTACTCAACCAACTTGTTACTCCGTTTAAAAATTGGACTGATTTTTACCTAGGTCAATATGTTGAATGTTTGCTTGACCAAGGAGAGCTTCCTTCGCTTGGAGGGGACAGTGAAGTTACTGACTGCAACTACAGCAGCCTCACTGACAATTCCAAGCAAAACAATAAAAACAATAATTCTTCCAATGGCCAAAGTAACTCAGAAGATAAAAAATCAGATAGCAACAAAGACTCCTCTAACTCCCAAGATCAAAGCTCACAAGATTCAACAAATCGCGGTCAAAACAAAAAGCAACTTTCCTATCGCGCGGGTACTCGATCTTATGGAGGCGGAGACTCAAGCTCCAGTTACGCAAGCAATAAAAAAATTAATCTTACTTCTTCCTCAGACACCGCCGAAGGCGAGTTAGGCAGTGAAAGTTCAAATTCTGACAGTAACTCTTCATCATCTTATCGCGGACGAAATAACTATTTTAATAACCGCGTAAAAATCAGAAGAATTAAAGGTCTTTCGGGTCAAATCGACGAAGAAGACTCAAAAATGATAAAACAAAAAAAGAAATCAAAAAAACAGCAAGCCAATAAATCTAATCTCGAAGAAGAAGAAACCCAAACAAACGCAAATCAAAAAAAGTTCTCGTTTAAGCCAAGCCAATCAAAGGCTAAAAAAGTTAATCAATCCGAAGATAATTGGTCATTTTTAGGTCTTTTTAAAAGTGCCTTTATTATTATAATTATTATTGCACTTATTTGGTTTGTTTTTTTGCAAATCGCTCAAATCACTCGCAGCATGGAAAAGTAACATTAGACTTACTCCCTCAACACCAATCAATAGCTACAAATGTCAATTAGTCCGAAGATAACTGGCCATTTTGAGCTTTTTTGAAAATGCATTTATTGAATCTTTTAACGGAAAATTTAGAAATGAATGTTTAAATCAAAACTGGTTTTTAAATCTCAATAAAGCACAAATAACAATCGAAGAATGGAGGTTAGACTACAATCAATACAGGCCACACAGATCACTAAAAATGCAGATTCCAAGTGAGTTTGCAAAACAATTTCAAAGTATGTTATTAAACTAAATTAGTAATTTACTTGTTCTCGCGTTATGGGGAGCCGGTCAAAAGCTAATATTTAGCACTTAATTCTTTTGATACCCTAGCCACTTCGTTATTGCCATATCTGACCCAAACAATACTTCAAAAATTGCCCATAATTAATTTAACCATTCATTGGCTGATTTCATCATTTTATTACACTTATACTTCTGCAACCCCAGCTCTGTTAGATATTTAAAAAATTGAAACTGAATATTGATCTTCTATTACTTAGCAGCCTTTTCTCCCTAATCCCTTATTTGAAACCAATTTGGCCGACTCAAGAAAATCGGTCCATTTTTGTCATTTACTTATGACCTTAGTCAGCTACATTCTAGCTTGTTTTAAATAAGAAATTTATTTTTCAAAAACACCCAAATAGAAATAGAATTCTGCTTTAATATATATAAAAATTTAACAGTAACGAAACCGCCAAAAACATCATTCAGATTTACAACTTCAGTTTAAATCAATTTTTCATATTTGCCTTTTCGCCATAAACACATAAACTATTTCAATAGGAGAATTAAATGAGTACTCACTCAAAAACCAAATCAACTCTTAATATTAAAGTTGTTCAAACAAAATCTGACATTGGCGATTTCAAGTCACAAACTAAAAAAATTGTGTCTCTTTCTAACTCTGCATTTGCCGACGGAATCGATTTACTTGTTTTTCCTGAAGGCAGTCTTAGTGGTTACCCGTTCTTCGATCTCTTAGAGCTTCAAGGCCTATTCAAAAATCAAAACCAATGGATCAAACAAATATCTAACTCTATTGATCCAGCAATGCATATAATTATTGGAAGTATCCTTTTACGAAACTCACCCTTGGGCCGTCCTTATACAAATGCGGCTCTTTATTTTCATAATAGAAAGTTTCAAATTATCCCTAAAACACTTTTACCTACCTGGGATATTTTTAATGAAGCTCGCTGGTTTGAGCCCTCAGTAAATATTAAATCCAACATTATAAAAATAAATTCATATCATGTTTTAGTAACAATATGTGAAGATATTTGGGCCTGGCCATCAAAATCAAACAAGTCTATCTATTCAACAAATCCATTAACTAAAATCAAACAAAAAGTAGACTTAATCGTCAACTTAAGCGCTTCTCCATTTACAACTTCTAAAGTCAAACAACGCCATTACTTTGCCAGCAAAACGGCTACTCATTTTAAGGCACCACTTATCTACTGCAATCGCGTAGGAGCTGAAGATGAACTCGTTTTTGATGGAAACAGTTTTCTTATATCTCCCTTGTCAAAAATACTTTTCTCGGCTCCCTCTTTTATCGAAAGCAGTTTCAGCTTTGAATTCCCCTCTTTAAAAGTAAATAAAGCTTCAAAGAATGTTACCCAAAATCATTCTCAAAAAAAACTTACCTCAACTTCAAGCCAAATTCTCCAAGTTAAAAATGCACTTGTTGTAGGCATTTCCGAATATTGCAGAAAAAACAACTTTCAAAACATCCACCTAGGACTTAGCGGCGGAATTGACTCCTCCGTTGTTGCAGCATTAGCAACTGAGGCGCTAGGCCCCTCTCATGTGACCGGAATCTCACTATCCACTCAATTTACACAATCTCTAAGTGTTACCTTAGCTCAAGAACTTGCCAATAATTTAAATATTAACCACCACATTTGGCCAATCCAATCCCTATTTCAAACTATAAAATCATTTATAGATCCTCTACTTAAAATTGATAATTTTTCTCTTGTTCATGAAAACATTCAATCCCGGATTCGATCACTAATTTTAATGGCTTTTTCTAATCATAATAACTCACTTTTATTAGCAACTAGTAACAAATCAGAAATTGCAACCGGATACGGCACTTTATATGGGGACTTAAGTGGAGGGCTTATGCCCATTGGAGATTTAACTAAAACACAAGTCTATCAGCTTGCAAATTACTACCATAAGCATACGGGTTGGATCACAAATGATATGATTACACGCCCACCTACAGCCGAATTACGAGAAAATCAAACGGATCAGGATTCCCTTCCTCTCTATGAGTTACTCGATAAGGCTATAAATAAAATTATTTCCGATAGTCCGACAAGAGCCCTGAATACAAAGGATGAGCTATTCGTGCTAAGCAAACTATTCAACAATGAGTTTAAACGATGGCAATCTCCACCAATTATTAAAATTAATTCTCGAAGCTTTGGACGAGGAAGGCACTGGCCGCTCTCTCATAGCTGTAAGCCCCTACTGAGCGGCGAAGTGTCTTCTATTGATTAATGATTCCCGTAATTAGATTGCTTTTTTAGCCAAAAGGATTCGCTTAATTTAATTTTACTTCTTTAGTCAGAACAGACGAGTCGTCTATACTGCGATGAAAATAAAATGCTAATAAGATAATATGATGGAGGTCATAAAATGCAGGGCCGAACTATCAAACTGCATTTACCCCTCAGTAATACTTTTTCATTGCTGCTTTAAAATTGGGATCTTATTTTATTCAAAATCTATGGCTACTCTCTTTTAGGAAGAAAGTAACAGTAAAATTCTATATTTTTCCCCAGTGACGGTTAGGGCGCTCCCCCTGCAGTCGGGTGTCAATGCCTCAGCTTTACTCTTAGCTTATTTATTACAGCAAATGAAAATAAAAAAAATGCCCTTGAATCTATGACTCTGGCTTTTAAACAAATCCGTTTAGCTCAAACAATTGCCCGCCTTTTTGTAAATTAAGACTTTAGGGTAACAAGTAATACCATTTTGAACACTCACTATTAAAACAGCTTTTAAAAAATCAGTCGCACTCTGTTGGGGATTGCAAATTCATTCAACCCTGCTGTCGATGAGTCGATTACGTTTGTACTCACCCAACGACCTATCTTAAAAAA
>DYOP01000026.1:0-12742 GCA_020720425.1 Bdellovibrio sp.
TTTGGGATCAAAGGCCCTGGACTCGCATTTTATTTTCGTGGACTGAGTTTTTAAATGTTAAAAAATATGTCGAACAAAACTTTAATGAAGCCATGGGTTTTACCCCCTATAAACCCAGAAAAAACAAGTACCGTTCTACGGCCTAGCTAATTAGAGGTTAGCCATCTATCGGTAACCCATCTCTATTTAGGAAAATCCATATGGTCAAGGCTAACCCAGAGAACGTACAACACTTTGTGTACAACAGAAGAGCTTAAAATAATCAAAACCCACTTGAGTTCGGATTATTGTTACCCAAATGAGCCCTCCTACAACGACAAAACTCTCTTATGATCTGTTATTGTGTCGACACGCAAAAAAAAATTCCAATTGGTTACTTATCTATTGCTCACATAACACACCCTATTTGTTTTCAAGGCTTTAGTAATTTTTACCCCTATAATCTTGCAAATTATATTATCCCCAAAATCGCCTAGATCATTAGCGTTTAATTTTAAATTAACTAAGCCCAAAGTATTATATTTCCCTAGTCAAAAATAATTAATGTAATATTAATTTTCCCTGCTATACACAGAAAATTCTATATAAATCCAACTTAACAACTAACCTCAGTTAGCCAAAATGGGGGAGCCCCCCTAACAGAGTTATTTTATACTAAAAAATATCTAATAAGAAAATTAAATATTGTCGCAAACCATTTCAGCTAGGGCGGCAATAGTTAAAGAAGGATTAGGTCCTAATGATGTAGGGATAATACTCGCATCAATTACATAAAGACCTGGGTAACCAAAAACTTCAGCCTTTTTATCAACAACTCCTGACAAAATGTCATCGCCCATGGGACAGCCGCCGATGGGATGAACGGCCACTATTTTATTTAAATAAGTTAATGGGTTATCAATAAACGATCCCCCAAGAGCTTTTGAAACCTGTGACATCTGGTAACGAACTCGGTCATAATGAAGCTGACTATTTTTTAAACTCCAATAAATTTCGGGTTGATCATTTTTATTTAGCTCAATATATCCATCCGAACGATCTCTCCCCATACCCAATAGCAATAAAGAATTTTGCATAAAATCAGCTCTGTCTAAGGCTTTTGAAACATCATCACCAATATTAATTTCGCGCACTGAAAAATTGATATTAAAAAATCGACTTATAAACCCTTTAATAAAACGAATTCCAAGTTCAATATAATATTTAAATGTTTTAGGTTGTAAAATTTTTCCAGACAAATACCAAGCAAGTCCAATGGGGTAACCCGCTTCTTGAATAAATAAACTATGACTAAAACCATCGGGGTAAGGTTGATATTTGAACTCATAGGCCCCCGTAATAACGGGCCCTTTGGTGGGCTCGATATCATGCTTTGATTTAAAAACGGTCCCCTCTAAGTCTCCGTTACCACACCATTTTTTTCCTAATTGCGAACTTAGCCGCGGTAAATGATTATATTTTTTCATTTTTAAAAGTAACCCTGTAGAGCCCAATGAACCAGCTGATAAGATCACTTTTTTAGTTCTTAATGTGACCAGATTTGACATTGAAATATCATTTTTTAGGTCAGCATCTTTTATTGAGGATGAGTTCAGCCCATCACTCAAGTCATCTTGCAACTTATTTTTTGATTTACTTTTTGAATGGAATTTTGTTTGACCCATTTTTACAGAATCAAAATTTGATAAATCCTGATAAGTCACTTCATAACCCAGCTCAAGATGATTGGGATCTATCGGAGCTATCTTTGTTACCAAACTCTGAGTTCTAACATCAAGCCCTAGCTTTTTAGCTTTAAAAATATAATTTAAATCTAAAGTGTTTTTTGCATGAATATTACAGCCAATATCGCACTCGCCGCATTTATTGCATTTTGATTGCAATGCCCCATGAGTATTTAAAGACTGCTCTCCCGGAAACTCACCCTTAAACCTCACGGCCATATCGGGCAAAATAAACTGAGCCTGACCGGTTTGCCCGTGATCTGGGTTTAACTGATCAAGCGCCATTTTAAAAGTCTTGGTTTTAGGAGTGTCTTGATAATAGGGATCCGTATCAAGGGGGTAAGGCGAGGCTTCCATAATATTAATCACTTTGTCATAATAAGGCTCTAAAGAATGACGATTAATACCAGTGGGCCAACCTTGGGCAAAATGGTTTTCAGGCATTCGCATTAAAACATTAGCATAAATTAAGCTTCCGCCCCCTAACCCACTTGCTGTTACCGAAATAAGATCGCTTTTAAGATAATCCCTGACCTCCATTAAACCATATAGGTTATCGCGCGGGTCCCAAAAAAAGTGATCGCGCATTTCTTTAATTCTTCTTGGAAACTCATGCATTCCATAGGATTTGCCACGTTCTAAAAGACAAACGCGGTCACCTTTTTCGGTCATTCTAAGACTTGCTACCGAGCCTCCAAAGCCCGAACCCACAACAACACAATCAAAATTGTACTGAATATCCATGCTTTATCCCCTTATTCGAATATTACTAAGCTACGCACAAACCATAATTTGGTAAAATTTCATAAACCAAAATAAATCTATGATACAGCAAAGCATCTTGAGCCAATTTCCAATTTTGTTTTAAAAATGCTTCAGAAAATTCACAGTTATTACCCAAAAACTCATCAGGATCTTGGCAACCAAATGCCTGATCTAACCAAGACCCCTGACCTTGGCTTTGATAACTCCACATATCCGTGCCAAAAGAAAAGCGCCCCTCTTTAATTGCCATTTCCCATTGGCTAAGCCTAACCAGCGGGTCGTCTGATTGACAGGATTTAAGTAACTTTACGATTTCCTCAAAATCACGATCAAAAAATATATTTTGGTGTTGATTTGATTTTTGCTTATATCGAGCTAACACCTCAAAAATAGCCTTAACCGCACTTGCATAATCTTCGGGGTTATTTCGATAAACCGTCTGCCCTTTCCAATCTTCGTAACTCCATATCAAAAAAGGCAAATCTGGGTAACTTAATACGGGTCCATGACCAATGGGATTAACCGACCCAATCAGATCTGATAAAAATTGCTCGTACCATTTTTTTAAAAATGATCTTTGAATTGGTCTAATTATGCTTTTTTTTAGATTTTGCCAAAGATAGTAGCGACTTCGATGCTTTTTCATTTTAATATCAACAAAACCATTAAAATCAAAAATTTCGCCCACATCATTAACAAAATGCGAAATGCCAGCAAACCCTTGATGAGCCCATGTGTCAGCCAGCGAGTGTATAGTCGTCCCTAAAAAATATAACCCCATAGGCAATTGCGATGACTCAATACACTTATCAACTAAATCTTGAGCGGGCCTTGAACATGGGCGGCACACCAGTTTTTGGACAAATTCAGGGACATTGACTGTATCACCTTCAATAACATCCAATCCCGGGATAAAGTGAAAGGGTATCCATACCCTATGGTTACTTAGCTCTTTAAAGTTTCGATAATCTAAATTTCGATGAGCCGAAGAAGTAAACTCATATACGGCTTGATTATGAAAATATATAACACCCTCATTTACGGCATCATCAACATATTGTGAGCTTCCGGCAATAATGTTACTTTCATGCTCAGTAAATCCGGCAAGCCTTGATAAAACATAGGTAACCCCTAAATGAAAATCAATTTGCATCTAAAGCACCATTACGTTTTAAAAACTCAAAATATCTGGGGAACACATCAATATAAGATTTTTTTCCGATAAAAGGATCTTGATGACCATAATTGGGAATTTCAAAATACTCGACTAAGCGTTCAGGGTTATATTGTTTTAGCTTTGAAAAAGATAACCAGTTTGAACCCGGAAATATTTTATTAATAGACCCACTCGAAAGCAGCATTGGAGGTAAATTTTTGTGGCTAATGGCTGCCTCTAAGTAACTGTCGGGTAACACCGAGTAAACCCCTTTATTTGAATACTTAACCGTTTGCTTTTTTAAAGCCATTTTACGAATATGACGATAGTAATGAAAACTTGTCCCACCAAAAAGATCGGCTAATCTTCTATGAGTGATCGGATTTAAGTGATCGTGATTAAAAAATGCAGGAAATCCATAACCCCACATAAAACTCATCATATGACAAGCGGGCTCATCACATTCAGAGCGAATCATACGCTCAAACCAAAATATCCATTTACCAAACGAAAAACTCGGGAAATACGGGATTTTTGGGCTCACATAAGGATATCTAAAAACATATTCTAAAATATCAGGACCTAAAACAATTTTTACCATCGCCTGCCAACTAATTTGAGGAGTATAGCTAACACTGTTACCAATAAAACTTTTAACTGTAATTAAATCAGCTGCGATAGCACTACTGACAGCCATTGATCCCACGCAATGGGCAATAATATGGATATTGATAGACTGACCCATTTTTTGTTTAATCATATCAATAGCTGCAGGAAGGTCATACATAGCTACATCATCAACTGTATAACGATGCGGAGTTAAATTATGTGCATAGCGGTTACTCCCACGCCAATCGAGTGACCAAACTTCGCTTAGACCATGATTGTGCAAATAATTTACAAGATTATAATGCTCAGGCATAATAAACATATCAGTCGCATTGGTAAGCCCATGAATTAATAATATAATATTTTTTACATGAGGCTCAGCAGAACCACCCCATGATGATTTTTTAAAGCGATGCAAAAGTAAACTTAAACCATCGGGTGTATCAACTGAGTATATCTCTTTTATAGGAGAGGCCACCCCCACTTGGGTATGAATAGGATAATAGTGCTCATTCCACCGTCTAGAAGCTGAACCAAAAATACTTGGGGCATAGGCTTCATAAAGTGGCCCCACAAATTCTTTTACAAATTGAGCTAATATAAGAGGCTTTTCAAGCTCAGAAACTCCTGTTACTGTAAAAGTACTGAGTTGCTGCATAAAATCAGCTATACTGATATGCAAAACTCCAATGGCCAAAAGCTCAGTCACGGGCTTATCAAAAACAAAGGGCCTATGCCCTTTCCACAGGTAACAGTAAAGAGTTGTGGTTTCTGACCAAACATCAAAAAAATCATGATAATCAATTTGTTTAAAGCCATACATGGTATAGGGCTCACCCTTTTGGTCCTGAATATACAAATGATAATGCATTTCTTTGGCTGCCTTTAGATCTTGGCTCGCTTCGGACTTTGAAAATAAATTAAAATCGCCTTTAAGCACAACCAGATTATGACCTAATTTAGGACACAAGACCACCCCCGAAAGGGAAGCCAACTTATTTGGATCATTAACAAATAAATCCATATCATCAATATCTACGGTAACAGAAAATTCAAATTCTTGCAGGACTTGTGTTTTTTGTGAATCTAAAAAATCACCTTTTTGTTTAGGGCTTTCTAAATTCTGAGGTTCCGCAAAAAAGTCAAAATATCCAGCCATTTTTTCGGTAAAAGCGAGCGTTTTTTTTTGCATATGTTCTCTCTTTTTTTACGCTCCTTCTGAGCCGTATAGTAAATGGGTTAAAATCACTGTAAATGAATCATATTTTATATAAGTAAAAGTATAATAAATATTATTAATTAATATTAATATTAATTTTAATTTTAATTTTAATTTTAATTTTAATTAAATCGGATATTACAATGACTGTCTAGCGAGTCAAAAATTATATAGAAAAACTCGACCTCATATGATCATGCCATCATGTTACCCACATGAACTCCGTATTATGCGAGTTTCAAAAAAGAAAAAATGAGTCTATTGTTAATTAATTGTTAAATTATGAACTTTAAAGCAGCATTGCCCAACTTCAAAAGAGTTTACTCATCAATTTTATTAAAAATAAGCTCAATAGTTGTACCTGACAAAGAAGGCTGATCCAATCCTCCTTGAATGCCATTTTTTTGTGGTTCAATTAGATTAGAGCTTTCTTGCAACTCTTTCGTCTTTACTTGAATAACTCCGTGCATACGCTCAACATAAGCTTTTACCAAGGGCATTCCATAACCTGTCCCGGCCTCACCGTCTGTCCCTTTTCGGCTAGTTAGTTTTGTGAACGAAAATAAATCTTTTAAAATACTTTCAGGCATTCCAATACCTTGATCAATGACTTCAATAACAATTTTTTGACCTTCAACTTTGAGCTTTACCAAAATAGATTTATCTTTTGGAGTAAATTTAATGGCATTCGATATTAAATTATTTATGATGACATTTTGAAACACAACGGGATTTGCCATAAAATAAACAGGGGTTTGATGAAGTTCACTTTCGAGTAAAACACCTTTTATATCAGATTTTATTTTCATAAGCTCTAACGATGACACCAAAAGTGATTGAACTTCTACTTTTTCTAATGTTATTCCGAATTTACCATCTTTAAGAGCTGATAACTCTTTTACTTGTTGAATAATATGGGCAATATTTTTTATAGACTTACTTATTTTAACAATAATCGGAGCATAAAAAGAATTTTCAGACTCTTGCTCTTTTTGCATAGCCTTTTCAGCTTTGGCAACATAAAGTTCGGCTACCATTAGAGGGTTACTCAAATCATGCACTAAAATTTTAACCAAACTATCTAGATCTTTTTTTTGAGAAGAAAGCTCTTCTTGAAGTCTTGCCTCTGTGCGAACAAAAAATTGCGTTACCACAATACTGTAAAAAGAAAAAGCTACTAAATCTATGACTCGTTCTTGATCAAATATCAAATCTTTAAAAATAATATTTGGGACGAGGTTAAAATACTGAAGCGCTCCGAATAGAGTTAATACAAACATCAGCACTCCGCTTGCAACTGTTACCCCCCTTTGTCCACACAATATACCGCCTATCAAAGGGATAACGGTTAACCAAAAAGCCCCTGGCGCCATAAGGCCACCAGATGTATAAATCAAAAATGACAATAAAAAAACTGAACTATAAAAAACCCAATGAATGACAAAATGCAATTGTTTTGTTTTTTTAAAAACCAAAGGCGCCATTAAAAAAAGTAAATAACTCGGTATCAAAACTATATTATATTGAGCCCCATTAAAGCGAATATTATGATTTAAAATAAAAACCAATAAACCAATGACATTAGCCCAATAAACAATATTAAGGTATTTGACCCTTCTTAGTATTAAAATATCTTTTTCTTTAACCCTAAATAGATTTAGCATTTATATTTCCCATAGGTTAGTAACCGATTTAATTGCTATAGCATTAAGAGTTATTTTTTTTAGCTTTCACTCGATGTAAGAAACAAAAAGGGGAAATTAAAAACAAAACAAACAAAAAGCTATTTCAATAAATAGAGCTTAACTGATCCTGAGCAAAATTTCCATTGTTTATATTTTTGTTCAACATATTAGCTTTCAAGACTAAAACTGTATCAGAATAAAGCAAAACCAAACTAAAACATGATAAATCTTTAACAACTCACGGCTACTCTAAAAGTTACCAAAAAAAGAGTACACGCAATTTAGGGCACACCCCAAAGGCCATTAACCACTTTCACTGAGCCACCCATTTATTAATCTACTTATTTGTAAAGTTTATCAAAATAATCTTCAACCATACGAGCGGCAGAAAACTGATACGAAGACATTTGCCTGCTGTTTTTCATCATTTCAATCCAGGCCTGCTTATCATCATAGTAACGGGGAATAACTTTTTTAATTAAAATATCGTACAACGATTTAGCATCTACCTTATCTTGATCCTTGCCTTCATAAGCGTTACCTATTTGCCAACCATTAACATCATGAACACAGCCTTCAGGCCACCAGCCATCAAGCACACTCAAATTAAGAACCCCATTCATAGCAGCTTTCATACCCGAAGTACCGCAAGCTTCAAGGGGACGAATCGGATTGTTGAGCCACACATCACAGCCCCTCGTTAATAGACGACCAATTTTCATATCGTAGTTCTGAATAAAAATAATTTTACCAGGATACTTTTTTGACATTTCATAAATTTTTTGAACAATTTGTTTTCCCTTCATATCATTGGGATGAGCCTTTCCCGAAAAGATAAGTTGAACCTTATTTTGCATTAATAAAGTTTCAATCACATTTATCTTTGAAAAAATAAGATCAGCTCTTTTATAAGGAGCCGCCCTTCTTGCAAAACCAATTGTTAAAACATTTGGATCTAACTTAAATCCATTACGTGTTTTAATCTCATCAAAAAGATCTTTTTTAGATTTTTGATGTTCTTTCCAAAAATGATCATCACTCAGTTTTTCGTCAAATGAAGTTTGCCAAGTTCCGTTGTGAACGCCATTGGTAATGCCAATAATTTTAGAAATTCCCGTAACATCTTGCCACATTTTTTGAGCCGTATCTCTATGTAGCTCTGCCACCGCATTAGATAGTTTTGCCATGCGAAGGGCCGCCACAGTCATATTAAAAGGGTTACCACCAAGCTTTATCATTTGAGCCTGGCTTAAACCATTATAGGCCCCCATATAATTTAATAAAGCATGATCATGCACTTCATTACCTGCAGCCACAGGTGTATGGGTTGTAAATACAATCCTTGGACGAATGGCTTTTAACGCTTGATCAAATGTTAATTTTTGTTTTTCCATAGTTTGACGAACAAGCTCAAGTCCGGCAAAAAGGGCATGACCTTCGTTAAAATGTAAAATTTCAGGTTCTTTACCTAGAGCCTGCAAAGCTTTAAAGCCACCAATGCCTAAAACCATTTCTTGAGCAATGCGCTCTTCTGAAAACCAACCATATAGTTGGCCCGTAATAGACCAATCAGCATTTTCTGGCAAAAAGGTATCTAATAAGTACAAAGGCACGTTACCATAGCACTCGCACAACCAAACTTTACAAACCACATCTCGGCCCCGAATATTTACAGTAACAGTTACTTTAGTATCTTTAAGATGCTGGTAACGATATTCTGGGTAACAGTCATTAATTGTACCATTTTGATCAAACACTTGCTTGTTGTAACCCTGTCTCCACAAAATACCAACCCCAACCACATTTTTTTTAAGATCTTTAGCCGCCTTTAAATAATCACCAGCTAAAATACCCAGGCCACCCGAGTAAATCGGAAAGTCTTCGTGAAGACCGAATTCCATACAAAAATAGCCAACGGAAGCTGCCTTAACTTTGTTTGAGACCATAAGGGGCTTAACTGATTTTATCTTATTTTTTATCTTAGGACTTCTTGCTTGCAATTTTAACTCGGCTTTTTGTTTTGATTTTGATTTTAGACCTGAAGTTGATGCGTTTTTCTTTTTTGTGATTTTTTGACTCATTTTAATCCTTTTCATTATATTTTTTGTCTCTTAACTCTTTATCCTTAGAGATAGACTCTCATTTTTTAAAGCTATGATCTATTCATTTTAAGAGTCAAATTAAGTCCTGTTAATTTAATTAAAAATGCCCACAAGCGTTAACCTTTTTGCTTTGGCATCATCTCAAATTTTTTTGTAAATTACCAGACATGAAAACACCTATAAAAACTTCAGTTTTAAAATCTTACCTATTGGCCTCTATTTTTTTAACATTTTTCTCAAATTTTACCTATGCGGGCAATCCTCAAGCTCACTGGGTCTCGGATGAAAGAATCCATTTACAGCTTCCTCAAGGCGCTCCTCAAAATGGGGTTGAATATTGGCTAACGAGCCAATCATTTTTTGAATCTCAAAAACTTCAAATTATTTCAGCTCAAGATCAGTTTATCAAATTAGGTCTTAATGCAAGTCTGTCACTGAACGAGTGGATACGAAAACCACTTTGGATAAGGGGGCTAAATTATGGCGGTAACGAAGTTTTTAGAACTTCTATTAGGGTTACCGACTTATTAGATTTACGCTTTTCAAATACCAGTATGCCCTTAGGTGTTACCTGGAAATACAACAACCCCTCTCTTACTTTGTGGGCACCTACAGCCGTCAATGTCGACCTATTATTATTTGATACCCCCCACTCCCCTTTAGCCCAAATTCACCCTATGAATATTGACCATCAAGGCTTTTGGAAAGCCCAAGGCACCCCTGGGTGGAACCAAAAATATTATCTTTACCGGGTCACTGCTTTTAATCCTAAAACAGGGCTATCAGAAACCCATGAGGTAGCAGACCCTTTTTCGATTTCCCTTTCTGCAGACGCCCAAAAAAGTCAAATAGTTAACCTTGAGGATCCTTATTTAAAGCCCGAAGGATGGGACCAACTCAGGAAACCACAACTTCGCTCAATAACAGATGCCGTCATTTACGAATCTCACATTAGAGATTTAACGGCCGCCGATACAGGACTGTTACCCGAGCATCAGGGTACTTTTTTAGGCTTATCTCAGCCTCAATCACTTGCCCATAAACATCTAAAAGAATTGGCTAAAGCGGGGCTAACGCATATTCATTTTATGCCCATTCTGGACTTTGGAGAAATCCCTGAAATAAAAAACAGGCAAATGGTTGCGCAAATTAACCCCAATATCGATCCTGACTCAATAGAGCCACAAAAACAAATTGGCCAAATTCGTAGTCATGATGCTTACAACTGGGGATATAATCCCATGCATTGGGCCACGCCCGAAGGTAGCTATTCAACAAACCCTGACAGCCCCAGTCGAATTTTAGAACTCAGACAACTTGTCAAAGCCATGAACGAGTTAGGTCTAAGAGTAGTTTTAGATGTCGTTTACAATCACACCTATGCCTCGGGTAACGAGCCCAACAGTGTCTTTGATCGCATTGTTCCTTATTATTACCATCGTTACGATGATGGTGGGCAGCTTATGGAAAGCTCGTGTTGTGCCGATGTGGCTACCGAACGAGTCATGGTTGAAAAAATGATTTTAGACTCTCTTATTTTACTTGCAAAAGAGTATCAAGTTGATGGTTTTAGATTTGACCTAATGAATTTACACCCGCTTCATCAAGTTCGAAAAATTAAAGACACCTTAAGAGCACTGAACATAAATGATCATAAAGTTGATGGCAGTAAACTGTTAATTTATGGAGAAGCATGGCCCTTTGGATCTTTAGAGTACTTAAAGCCGGGTTCTGCATTTTTTAACACTCGAAGCACAGCTTACGGGATTGGCGTATTTAACGATCGCATGCGAGACGCATTAAGAGGCGGAACCACTGATGCCCGCGAAAAATCGGATCAAGGTTTTGCCACAGGATTATACTATGACTTTAACCACTCTCCGAGTAACACCAACTCACCCGTGCACCCCAATGATCAAAAAGGTAAGCTTCTCCACTTAGGTGATGTTATTAAAGTTGGAATGGCTGGTAACTTAAGAGATTTTTACTTTAGAGATCATAGAAATCAAAATATTTCAGGTGGACAACTCCATTTTAGAAATCAGCCTGTTGGCTATGCCTCTGAACCCTACGAGACAATAAGCTACGTATCGGCTCACGATGGCACAACACTTTGGGATGCCGTACAAGCTAAACTTCCCTTTAAAACGCGCTGGAGATCTCCTGAAACCGCTACAATTTTAGATCGCGTGCAATCTCACAAAATGATGCTAGCCACTGTGTTACTCTCTCAAGGCATAGCTTTTATCGAAGGTGGATCTGAGCTATTACGCTCTAAATCGGGCGATTTAGACAGCTACGATTCAGGAGATTGGTTTAACCAAATGAACTGGTCATTTAATTCGAATAGCTGGGCCAATGGGTTACCCCCCGCTTGGAAAAACGAAGCCGAGTGGTATTTTTGGTCAGACCGTTTAAAAGCTCCCGAGCTTAAAGTGACTTCTAGAGAAATTTTAGACACTAAAGATTTTTTTATTTCCCTTTTAAAAATCAGAAAATCTCACCCTCTTCTTCGTTTGCCCTCAGCTGAAATGATCAAAAATTCAGTTCGATTTATAAAAGACGAATTAACCAATGGTGATATTCCGGGTGTTATTGCTATGCTTATTGATGACCCCTCTGATTATGACCCCAAAAGACGCTCGATCATGATATTTATCAACTCAGGTAAAGATCCTGTCTATTTTGAGTCAAATGAACTTAAAAATAGAGAGTTTAAATTAACTCAAGAACTTAGAGACTCTTTACAATCAAGAAATTTTGACTTTTTTAATCGTCAGGGGCGATTTGAAATACCTAATCAAAGCGTCCTCGTTTTTGAAGAGTTTCAATAGCCAAGCGCCATAATAGACGACTCTCTTATAGCGTTATTTCATATCGAGTCATACTTTTTGAGCTATACTTTTTGAGTTATACTTATTGAGTTATTCTTAAGTTGGCGCAACCATGTTGCAATTGATATCTGTTTGCACTAGTATGACCCCAAATGAATAAAGCCACACTCAAGGAGTTTAATTTAGACAATCAACAGTTAACCCTGGCATTAAATAAATTAAAATCTCAAAAACTAAAAATCACTCCACTTCGGCAATTTCTGTTAGATATTTTTATTTCTAACCAATCACTCATTTCGCAGTCTGAAATTTTAAATGAATTTAAAAAAAACAATATAAAAGCCGATCGCATATCAATTTACCGAAACTTACAACAACTCAAGGCTCTTGAACTGATCCATGAACTCGCTTTTAATCAGTACATCTACTGCTCGCACAGCCAATGCCATAAACACCCTCACTTACTTCTAAGCTGTACCGAATGCCAAGAGTACCAAGAAATCACCAACCATGAGACAATCCAAAAAATTACAAAATCCTTAGCCGACACTCAGTTTTTTAATCAAAAATCTTTAGTAACCATAAGAGGGTTATGCCAAAAATGTTACCATAACTTATTTGCAAGCCGCCCACAAAGCCACCCACAAA
>DYOP01000026.1:12842-27986 GCA_020720425.1 Bdellovibrio sp.
TGCCAAAAATGTTACCATAACTTATTTGCAAGCCGCCCACAAAGCCACCCACAAAACCAATTACAAGGCAAATCTCAAAACCAACCCCATTTAAAAAGAAACAACCATGATTGAAATTTCAGACTTAGAAATTAAGCACTCCGATATTCACCTTATGAAGGTAGAAAATCTGATCATCAAAGAAAAAGGGCTTTATCTTATTACGGGCGCCAATGGCATTGGTAAAACAAGTTTTTTAAGATCCCTTGCTGAGCATATTAACACGTGTGATAAAAATAAATATAGCAACAAAGTTTCGTTTATGTCAGCCATGGCCGAATATAATAACCAAATCCCCTTATCAGGGCATGATTATTTATCACTTTATATAGATAAGTCTCAATTTGAAGTTATCAAAAAACATTCGGTCTTATCGGCCTTACTTATTAAAAAAATTTCTCATCTATCTGCCGGTGAGTTTCAATCTTTAACCTTAGCGGCTCAAATTTACTCAAACTCAAAAGTGCTTCTTTTAGACGAACCATTTTCGCACTTAAGCAGTCATTGGATACACATTTTTATATCTGAGTTAATTGCTTTAGCCCATTCTAAACTTATTATTATTGTCTCTCACCAAAGCATTGATGAGCTATCTAAGGCTTCAGAGGTATTTGAAATAATAGATAAAAAATTAATCAAAAGAGAAAACCTAAAATGATATTTGAACTTCTGACTCAAAAATATTTTATATACTTTTTTTTACAGGTCCTATTATTTTTAATTATTGCTTTACCTATTGGCTATTTACTGATTTACAACCAACTTGGTTTATTTTCTGATTCTCTAAGCCACTCGCTTATTCCGGGTCTAGCTGGCGCCTCATTTTTATTTGGGCTCGAAAGCCATACCCTTTTTTGGGGGGCTCTGGCCTGGGGCATTTTTATTTCTTTAGTATTTTCGTCTCTTTCGGGGTTAAACAATAAAACAAAAGACTCGCTAATGATTACTCTTTCGCTATTTGGGGTCTCTTTGGGATTAGTTATGAATCAGTTTTTATCTCTTCAAATTGATTTTACTCACCTTTTGTTTGGAGCGCCCTTTTTATCAACTCAAAATGACATGTTATCTTCTTTAGGTTTAAGTATTTTTTTACTTTTTGCTATTTTATTTTTTTGGAAACCCCTTTTGCTATTTACTATAGACCCCTTATTTTCAAAATTAAAATATGGATCTTTTAAACTCAGTTTTATTTTTACTCTTATTACGACTCTTATTATTGTATCGGGTTTTCAAGTTTTTGGAGTCCTGCTGACAACGGGCCTTATGATACTACCCAATATCGCGTTTCCGTTTGAAAATAAAAAACTTTCAACTCGTTTTATTTTAATTATTATAATCACAATAACGATAGCTCTTATTTCTTTTTTATTAAGTTACCAAATAAACACAACTTTTTCGGCCACTTTTATCGCTCTTTTATCGTTAATAACCCTTGCAAAATTATATCACCAACTTATTTATAGGAAATCACAATGAATCACCCCAAAAAAAATAAATGTTTTTTTATATTCCCGATCCTCCTTTTAACTATTTTTTCTTTTTCTTTAAATGCTCAATCAAAATCTCTTATTGTTACCACATTTAGCCCCCTACAAGATATTGTCAAAATTATAAGTGATTCAAATTTTGAAATCCTAACCCTTATCCCAGCAGGCCAAGACCCTCATTTGTTTGAACCTAAACCCGAGATTCTCTTACAAATAAAAAATGCTGAAATCATCATTGCCAATGGATTTGAATTTGAACCTTGGCTTAATCGACTAACCAAGGCTTTAAACAGTGAGCAAAAAATAAAAATCGTATTGGCTGCAGATACGATTGTACCTATTTATTTTAAAACCCCTCGAGTTAAAAAGCACGGGTCTCATCTTCATTCTCATTCGATGGACCCTCACGCTTGGAACTCACCTAAAAATATTTTAATCTATATTAAAAATATCAAAACCGCCTTATGTCAGCTTAAACCAGATCAATGCAAAGTTTTTGAAGAAAATTCGATCTCCCTTTCAAATCGCATTCAGACCATTGATAGTAACTATGCCCTTAAATTTGACCAACTCCCACCTCATAAACGGTATTTTTTTACAACACACGGAGCGGCTCAATACTTAGCAAATGATTATCAACTAAATACCCAATCTTTAGTCGGAGTCAGCACAAATCAAGATATTCCCACAAAAGATTTAAATAATTATTTGCGCTGGATTAAAGCTCATAATATAAAAGTGTTACTCGCTGAGCCTAATCAGCATCTATTGCTAGCAAAAAAAATGTCTCAGATTTTAAATGTTACCGTAGGCCCCGTCCTTTATCTCGACGGCCTTTCTGAGCCAACAGGACCTGCCTCTAACGTAGAAAAAATGCTCGAGCATAATCTTTCGACCATTTATAAGACTTTAGTTTTAATTCCTTAATGCCTACTTAAGCCATTTTTAAGCCATTTCTTATACCATAGCCTAGATTATTATTTGAATGTTAACTTATTCTTTATATATGACTGTCTTTAGGTTATGCTTAATTCAAGTATGATATTAAATTTTAGACCCATTTTTTTGTTGGCCCTTCTTGTTTTTGTTTCTTGCAACGAAAACTCGAATAACCAAAAACCAATTTCTTCTGGCAATACCGGTGAATCTTATTTATATGTAGCAACAGGAGCCTGTTACTCAGGAGCTGGTAACACCACATTTACTAACTTAACATCATCTAATCTTATTTACCGGCTCAATTTATCGACAGGCTCTAAAGATTTAGCCATAAGCGACTACTATCCATTTCCGTCGGTTATTGGGGATAGCCCCGTTTCTATTTATAATGCGGATAATAATTATTTTTATGCACTCGTAGAAAATCCAACTTCAACGGCCGCACGAAGAGTTGAAAAAATTGAGAAAAAGAATAACGGACTTAGAACAACATATATCACAAATTTAACAGCCCTCAGTGGCATTTTAAGAGATTTTTATATATTTGAAGGTAATAATTTTTTAATCAGTAAGACAACCGCGATCGAGTTACTCACTTCCTCAGGATCAAGAATAACTAAAGGCGCAAACCCCTATGTTAATGCCCCGGCAGCCCCTTGCGCGACTTCAACGACTTTAATTAACTCAATCACTTCTTTAAGTAATGACTTTATTGCCTTCGCCCATGCGGGGGCTGGGCAAAGCCGAATTGCCTTTAATAAACCCACAGGTTATGCTCTAGCTGGCGATTGCACCCTAGCCCAAGCAACACCCAACGCTGCGGCCTACCCCACCTCTATGATTTATGATTCAGAAAATACTACCTTAATCGTAGCCTATGCGGGCAACGCTGTTACCACAGATATCAACAGTATTTATGCCTATAAGCTCACAGAGGATGCTAGTTCGGTTACAATTTCTTCGGCTCATAAAATATATGATTCGTCCTTATATCCTGTTACTTATTCGTATTTATTATACGGAATTTCGGCCATGACTTATGATGCTACAAATAAAACAATTTATATGGGCTCGGCCGCAACCACTGCCACAACCGTTGTTAATTATATTATTACTAAATTAAACTACGACTCTACGTTACTTGGCGTGGATGACACAAAAGTTTTATCTGTTGCTAGCCCTAATCCATTTTACAAATACGGCTCAGATACAAAATGCATTTCTGATTTAATGATCGCTAACTAAGTAACATTTTTGCGCCTGACAATACGGCCTGAAGCTTATTTGGATTTAAATCCCCTAAAGCCCTAACTAGGGGACGGGATAAATCTTGTTTTGCAATATGAAACAACTGGTGGGTTTCTACTAAGCTATCATGCAAAATAACACTCATCCCTGTTGAACTTTTAAAATCACTCGGAAAAACGGGAATCGTATGTCCTGGAACCATCCCTACTTTTCGGCCCTCTTGATTTACAGCACTTCTAATAATTGCACATACTAAAAATTGATTAGATGAAATTCGATTTATAACAAGATCGCTTGATAAGATAATAATTCGATGATCTGTACTTTGGCCAGGTGGCAATGTTACTGGTGGAAAATAAACTCGTCCTTGTTTCACTTAAACATCCCTATCTTTTCTCATCTATCTTTTCTCTTCTATCTTGCTCTTGCATGTGGAATTGCCGAGTCAATCTGCTCATTAACAACATCAGAAAGCCCTTTTATGCCTGACGCATGTAAGGCCTCTGTCATTATAGGATCGAGTGGTTCAATCTTTTCAAGACCCTTTTGATAATAGGCCTCAGCCCCAAGTTTTAAAAGGTAAGCTCCAATCGAAGCATCTCGCCCTTCAAATTGTAAATCATAATTTTTTATCCATACAAATAAATCTCTAACATCTTCTGGGATTGTAACTGTAACTCTTTCTGGGGCTGACTTTATTGGCATAAAACCTCCAATAAGCCTATAATAGCAGAATATTATGCAAATTTAAACATAAATTTTTAAGTGATTTTTAGCTCAAATGTTAATATTTTGTCAAAAAAGACTCATAACACTAAGTTTTGACTGATAATCCATCTTTCAGCGATTGATTTTTAATTTTCAATGCCGGCAACAACCCCGAAAATAAACCCAGTAGCAACATAATGATCAATAATAAACCATCATTGAGATCAAATAAATGAGTATCATAATAAAAACCAACTTTTAATGAAAACCATTTTTGCAAAACAATAAAACCGAGGTTCGATAAAATAAGACCCAAAAAGATACCCCAAAGAGTTAACATAAAGCTTTCAAGCGATAAAAGTAACCCAATTTCATAGGGCATAGCTCCGATTGATCTTAAAATAGCCATTTCTCTTCGCCTTTCGTTGGCCGTTGATAAAAGTAAACTGACTAGCGACAAAAGCCCTACAAAATACACAAGCCACGATATAAATGTTAAAACCTGATCAATAGAAGATAGCCCATTCCATAGCTTAGACAAGCCCACGGCAGGTATGACAGCCAAAAGAGGCTCATCTTTAAAATCATTTATCTCTCGCTGTAATAATAAAGTTTTAATTCTTGATTTAGAGCGTACAAAAAAAGAGGTTAACTGCTTAATTGACCCCATTTGTTTAATAAGCTCAGCTTCTGTTTTTGTACTTTCTAAATCGACGGGCTTATAGGCTCCTGACTGCCAATCCATATGGATAATCTCCATCGCCTCGATACGAACAAAAACACTTTTATCAATAAAAGTGCCTGTGGGTTTTAAAATAGCTTTAATGGTAAAAGGCCATTCAGAATGCTGCAAAAAAGTTTCTTCATGAGTTGATCCATGAGACACAATAATTTTATCACCTAATGTATACCTAAGAGCCTGAGCTACTTCTGAACCAATCACAACACTAAAAAGAGTTTTAAATTCTAATCCCGAGGTTTCAGACTCAATTTTTTTTTCTTTACGATAACGATAATGCTCAAAAAAGTTTTCATCAGTGGCAATCACTCGGTAACCTTTATGTCCGTCCCCTAAAGATATAGGGATAGTCCATTCAATATCAGGATGATTTTTGATTGTTGAATAAGTCTCATAAGATATGTTTTGAGTGGCTGAACCCATATTAAATAAAGTATATAATAAAAGATTCAGTTCTCCCGTGCGAGCCCCTACCAGCAAGTCAACTTGGCTTATTGATTGTGTAAACCCCTCTTGAACCAATCGCTTTGTTTTTTGAACGGTTAAAATTAAAGCCACACTTAAAGCAATCGACAACAAAGTTAAAAAAGCAGTTTGCTTTCGATTTAATATAGACTGCCAAGCCAGCTTGAGTAAAACAGCTTTCATCCTATCTCCGAATGATTGCTTACCATTTTATCAATATTATTAATGTTACCAATTTGAATCGAAGAATTAAATAAATTTTTAAAGCTCAAATCATGACTTACAAAAACCAATGTCGACTGGTAACGCTTATTTAAATTAAATAGCAACTCAATAAATCCTTGCCGATTTTGCTGATCCAGAGCAGAGGTTGGCTCATCCGCTATGATAATCGAAGGATTACCAATAAAAGCTCTTGCAGCAGCAACTCTTTGCTGCTGACCTGTTGAAAGGGTTTGCACATTTTGACTTAAAAGCGATTCAATCCCTAAATCTTGGCAAAGTTGTGTCAACTGATCTTGCCCCTTTTGTATTTGCTCTAAATAAAACACTTTTCGCGGCTGGCTAAATTCAAGTGGTAACAGTATGTTTTGTTTAACTGTTAAATATGGAATCAAATTAAAGTTTTGAAAAATATAGCCAATATGATTGGCTCTAAACTCATCTAATTCCCTAGGGCTTAAACTCAAATAATCTTGATCTAAAACAACTATTTGCCCTTTATAACCGGTTAAAACCCCCGCCAAGCACTCTAAAAATGTAGTTTTTCCGCTACCACTGGGGCCATAAACAAATAAAGACTCTCCTTTTTGCAAATCAAAATCAGGCACGGCAATTTGAGTTTGCAAATGTTTAGGATAAGAAAAAATAAAATTTCTAACCTGAATCATAGCTACTGAGGTGTTACCGAAATAAGTTCATTTTTTGAATCTTTTGTATAAGTCCATTCATCGACCATAATGACTAAATGAATTAATTGAATCTCTTTAAAGCTTCTTAAATCAATAGTAATTTCTGCCATTTTCGCTTCGCCTTTGCACTCAACCTCAAAGTAGGCAATCCAATCTTTATGGTCACTATGCTTTTTTTTGTCATGCTTATTTTGATGAGAATCTGATGCATGATCAACGTCATTTATTCCATTTTTTTGAACCACAAGCTGGCACTGGTTTTTTTCAGAAAAAATAAATAAAGGCTTTTTTAAATTTGAAAATTTCTCCTCTAGCTCGAGTAACATACTTTTATCTTTTTTAATCTTATGCATGGATTCAAAACCAACTAAGTTACCGAGCGGCGAAGTAAACTCAATTCGACCCTTATTTTTTTCAAACACAATAGATAAATTCACTTCCCCATGAACATGTGCCCTTTGAGACGCCTCTCCATTAAAAACAAACACCACTAAACTTAAAAATAGAGTCAGCTTTAATGTTAATTTTCTTTCAAATAAATTCAGTGTTGAAGTCATATTCTCCCTCTTTCGTGCCTTTTTTAAAGCGCCACCCGCTCAGTCATTTCAACAGTATAGAAATGCGCCTTACTTTCCTTTAGCCATGTCCCCTTCCCATCGTCATTAGTAAACTTAAATTTGGGAAGGCCGTAAGCTATTATTTTATCTCTTTAGACCTCAAGCGCAAGGACTGGGTAACGCTTGCAGAGGCCATGGATAGCCGTGTCTAAAAAATAAAATAATAGCTTAACGACCTGCTTCATTTAAAAGTCCGAAAAATTATAGGTTCCCTGATCCTGATCCTGATCCTGATCCTGATCCTGATCCTGATCCTGATCCTGAGCACTGATCCTGAGCACTGAGCCTGAGCACTGAGCCCGTATTTATAGGGCTCAGCCCCTTTTCGTCTGTCTGCATTATTTTGTAGACCCATCATTGGTCTTTATCTTAATGCAAAATTAACATAACCTCGGCACAATCTAAACGTTACAAATTTACATATTATGCATACTCTAAACACACTATGAGAATTAACTTTTCAGGTCTTGGGTTTGAAATAGGACAAAAAAAATTGGGGCTAGCCCAATCCCCTCAATTAGGGCGTGAATATCTTAGATTTTTAACTTCTTTGGATTTTATTGATTTTGGCGATTCTAATGAGCTTAACACAAATCCTCCTCAATCAGGCTTTGTCTTATCCAACCCTGAAAACATAGATTGGATTTTAAAAAAATATGAGAATATTTTTTATAAAACAAAACAAATTTTAACATCAGGCATAGATCCCCTTATTAATTGGGGCGGAGATCACTCCATTGCTCTTGCAACACTTGGGGCATTTAAAACAGTTTATCCGAATGGTAAAATTTTGTGGATTGATGCTCATGCCGATTTAAATCATCCCTCTTATTCGCTTTCTGGTAACTTACATGGCATGCCTCTTTCTTTTCTATTAAACCTCGAAAATATAGCAAATCATCATACCCCATGGCTTTTAAACGGACTGATTTCGACTAAAGATATTATTTATCTTGGACTCAGAGCCGTTGACCCCTATGAAACTCAAATCATAAATGATCTCGGCATAACCCATTTTACCGATCAAGAAATTTCACAACGTGGAATACTCAACGTGCTCAATGATATTAGACCCTTAATTGCTGACTCGCCCCTTCATGTCAGCTTTGATATAGACTCAGTTGAGTATGAAACGGCCCCCTCAACCGGGATCAAAATTGAACACGGAGGGCTAACACGAAATGATTTACTTGCTATTGCCATTGAAATTCACAGACAAAAAAATATTAAATCAATGGATATTGTCGAAATAAATCCCCTGATCGGAACCAAAAGTCAGGTCGAAAAAACAATTCTTTTAAGTCTTCAGTTTTTACTTATTTCATTAACCGGAGGTTCATATGAAAGTTCTAGCAAGCAAGCTCAAAGATCAGATCAAATTTCGTTGGCATAAACTTCATCAGTTTCAAAGTTCATTTGAAGTTGATATTAAAATGGGCCCTTATCAACTTAAAACCGCTACAACTCCTGAAGAAATTTTAGAGTGCTGCAAATTAAGACATCAAATATTTTTTCAAGAGCCTGGCATTAAAAACCATGCAGGCATTGATGTTGACCGTTTTGATCAATATTTTGATCATTTACTTATTAAACATCTTCCGACTCAAAAAATAATAGGAACCTATCGACTGAGCCTAATTAAAAATATTAAAAATTCATATACCAATTTAGAGTTTAATCTTAATCATCTTCTTTCTAAAACACGCCAAGGGGTCGAGTTAGGCCGCGCCTGTATTCATCCCCAGTATCGCAAAGGGTCCGTTATTGCCCTTTTATGGAGAGGAATAGCCGAATATATGATTCAAAGTAAGGCCGATGCTTTATTTGGCTGCTCAAGCGTACACTCAACCAACCCAAGAGAAGTGGCTTTACTTTTTTCGTATTTAGCCGAGCAGGGTCATGTGTTACCCCATCTGCTTAGCTTTCCGCAGCCCGCCTATGAAATGCATAATTTTGATATGTGGCTCGCCTTTTTTATTGGAAAACTGACTCCTGATCACCGCATTGAAGCTCAAAAATTGTTACCAGGACTTTTATCATCGTACTTAAAAATGGGAGCAAAGATTGCCTCTTATCCCGCTCTGGATGAAGATTTTCAGTGTGTAGATTTTTTAACTTTTGCACAAAAAGAAAATATTTTAAATACAGGGGCTCAACGCTTTTTTGAAGGGGCAACTAGCGACCAAAGCACACCCTCTCTTAACCCAACACCCGGAATAACAATTTCTTCGCACTGACAAACTTCCATAAGAAGCAGGGCAAAATGCCCTGCTGGCACTATGACATCGGCCCGGTCAGGTCTTAATCCAAAAGTTTTTTGCCTGGCCTTAGAATTCATTGACTCCAGTGTTTGAACAATTTTACTTAACTGCTCTCGCGATAAAGATGAAGTTCTAGGCTTTTTACACACCGCCTGTGATAAATCTAACAGGCTAGTTAGGTTACCCCCCGTACCAACAATAAATTCGATTTTATTATTTTTAAATGAGCTCACTACTTTTTTTAATTTAGCACTATAGGTAACATTCATATACTCTTTAAATTGCAAAGGCGAAAATTGATTGTGATTTAAATCTTCTAAAGCCCTCAGTGTGCCAAAAGGGAGTGAAAAAAATTGAGGTCTTGAACGATAAGCATTTAAAGTCACTTCAACTGAGCCTCCACCAATATCCATTAAAACACAGATATGGTTTTCAATATGCAAAGCATTTTTAACGCCCATCCAAATCCATTTGGCCTCTTGGCTCCCCGAGATAACTTGAATTTTAATCCCCGTGGCCTCAAAACAAGAGTTAACCACCTCAACTTGATTGCTTGCATCCCTAAGAGCACTTGTGCCAACGGCGACTATTTGAGTAACACCATATTTGTAGCACTCCTCTTTAAAAAAACGCATCACTTCGATCATATTATGAATTTTTTCTGAAGGAACAAGCCCCATATGAAACACGTCATCCCCAAGTCTTATTGGAAATCGATATTTTTTTATAATATCAAGCCCCATGGGCGAGTACTGGGCCACCACCCCTCGAATTGCGTTACTTCCAAAATCCATTGCCGCCTTGTACTTAAAAATCATGAAGGCTGACCCGCTTCCTGAGATTTATCAATAATCATTTCACGTTCATTGTAACGACTAATTAATTTAGCATGGAGTGAGTTACTCAAATCTGAACTTCCATTTTTAACATAATCCCCGTTTTCGCACATAACCCAATGCTCACTTTCGTCAGACAAATAAAACTGAAGAATTGTCCAAATTTCACTTTTTAAATGAGAGTCAAGGATAGGGACAATACACTCAACACGGTTAAATAAATTTCGGTACATCAAATCGGCAGAGCCAATATAAAAATCACCTTTAGCCGGATCCGCTTGCCCATTTCTAAAATAATAAATACGTGAATGTTCTAAAAATCGGCCAATAATTGATCTTACTTTTATGTTTTCACTTAAGTGCTTTCTTTGGGGTCTTAGACAGCAAAACCCTCTAATTAAAAGGTCAATTTGAACACCGTCTTGGCTGGCTCTATAAAAACTTTTGGAGATATTTGACTCTTCAAAGTTATTCATTTTAGCAATCATTTGTGCTGGCTTTCCCGCAAGAGCATGCTTACGCTCACGTGCAATAAGCTTTAAAAATTTCTCATTCATATTGACTGGGGCTACGAGCAAGCTGCCATAGTCTTGTTTAGTAGAAATACCAGTCAAATAATTAAAAACCTCTTTAATTTCAAGGGTCACTTCTTCTTTAGCTGTAATTAAACTAAAATCCGTATAAGCGTTTGAGGTAAGAGAGTTATAGTTACCCGTACCAATATGAGCATAACTAACCACTTGGTCTTCTTCTTTACGGACAATTAAACAAATTTTTGTATGTATTTTAAGTCCAACAATTCCATACAAAACATGGGCCCCTACTTTTTCTAACTCCTGAGCCCATAAAATATTGCGCTCTTCATCAAATCGAGCTTTAAGCTCAATTAAAACAACAACCTGCTTTCCTAATGCTAAAGCTCTTTTTAATGCCTTAATGATAGGACTATTTTGCTCGGTTCGATACAAAGTAATTTTAATCGCCAAACACTGAGGGTCCTCACTACTCAGGGCAATTAAATGCGCCACTGAATCAGAAAAACTTTCATATGGGTGATGAAGTAAAACATCCGATGACCTAATTCGATGAAAAATATCTTCAGGATTTTCTGAATAAAAAGGATGGGGCACGAGTGGCTTAAATTCGCTAAATTTTAAATCTGGAAATGATAATTTTGTTATTGTTTTTAATCCGTTATAATCTAAATCCCACTCTTCGGGTAACTCATAAATGTCATCCCACGAAAACTCGAGTTCGTTTTTTAAAATCTCTAAGGTTTCTTTATCCCACAGCGGGCCATGCTCAAGTCTTACCACATCGGCAAATTTTCGCTCTTGCAGCTCTTCAACGACGTGCTCTAATAAATCTTCAGCATCTTCTGAGTCTTTACCCAAATCAACATTTCGAGTAATCCGAAAAGGCATAACCGATAAAATCTTCATCCCCGAAAATAACAACGTAAGATTTTCTTTGATCAGCTCAACAACGCTAATAAAGCGTTGTTTTGATTTTTCTTTAGGTAACATAACCCACTGATCAAGCATTTCTGGGACTTTAATCCTAGCAAAGTGAATTGAATGATCTTTAGGATGTTCTAATCTTACTCCAAGCGAGGTTGATAGATTCGATATGTAAGGAAAGGGGTGAGCCGGATCAACTACCAACGGAGTCAAAACCGGAAATATTTGACTCTTAAAATAATCATTTAAATAGTCTTTATCTTTTGGTCTTAACTCATTCCATTTTATTAGAACAATCCCTTGGCTACGAAGGGCGGGCTTTATAAGTTTATTAAAAGCATGCCCTTGATCTTTGATCATTTTTTTTACTCGTTTGCGAACAAAATTTAACTCCTCTTTAGGAGACAAACCATCAGATGATAGGTAATGAGTCCCGGCATCTAAGGCTCGTTTTAAGCCCCCAACCCGCTTCATAAAAAACTCATCTAAATTTGAATTAACAATACTTAAAAACTTAGCTCTTTCTAATAAAGGGATTTGAGAGTTTTGTGCCTGAGCTAAAACTCGTTGATTAAACTCAAGCCAACCCAGCTCTCGGTTTAAAAATAATTCATGCGATTTAACATGAGGCTTATCCAACAAAAATAATTTATCAGCAGGTTTTGATTTTAAATTTTTGGTAGCATTTTGAACTGGCTTTTTATTGACCACTTTTTTAATTTTAGTTGATTTAATCATTCTACAGACTCCTTAGTAGAATTTTTATTTAGTAATTTCGATGATAACTTATCTTGAGTTAACTTATCTTGAGTTAATTCATCTGGTGTTTGTGGGCCTTGATTTAATTTACTCTCTTGATATAAAATGACCAGAAGCCCTGCTACTCCCCCAATAATAGCCACATCTGCTATATTAAAAGCTGGCCACGACCAACGATTGTTAAAATGAATATCTATAAAATCGATCACATGATTAAATCTAACTCGGTCAATAAAGTTTCCTGTAGCCCCACCAAAGATACTCGATAAGGCTAATATTTGTTTTAAATCTTTAGGGTCTACCCATTTTAAAATAAGTAAAATAAAAATCGAAGCAAATAAAGGGACAATAATAAAAAAAATCTCTCTAAACTCAAGCGAAGTGTTACCTAAAAAACCAAAAGCAGCCCCTGGATTTAAAACGTAGGTCCAATTCACATACCCTTCGATAAAAACAATATTTTGCCCGAGCCTTAAATATTGTAAAACATACAATTTAGCTAACTGATCAACCCCCACAACGGCTAAAGAAAAGCCCAAAAAAGCGATCCATTTTAATATCGAGGGGCTTAAATCTAATATGTTTTTTTTATTTTTTATTTTATCCATCTAAAGCTACTTTACACTTGGAACAAACACCTAATGCCGGATCCATTTGCGTTGTAAACACCCAGCACCTAGGGCATTTTTCTCCTTCGGCCCGAGATGATTGAACTTTAAAATCGCCCTGGGTTAAAGAGATTTTAGAGACAATAAAAATTTCTCTTAATTGCTCCCATGTGTTAAGCATCTCTAAATCATTTTTAGGTAACTGTAAGTCAACTTGTGCCTCAAGACTTGAGCCAATGACTTTTTGAGCCCTTAACTCTTCGAGCTGTTTTTGAGCAATTTCACGAATTTTTAAAATATCACCAAACTCTTTGCTGATCTGAGCAAAGTCCCAGCTGGCTTGCCAATCCGGAATCTCTTCTAAAAAAATACTCTCTTGGCTTTTATCTTTTCTGTACGAATAAATTTCTTCAGCTAAAAATGACAGTATCGGAGCCATTAAGGGATTAAGAACTTTTAATATATGATAAATCGTCGTCTGAGCCGACCTTCTTTGGTAACTCGTTAAACCAAAAGTATATAAACGATCTTTAAGAATGTCTAGATAAACCGAAGATAAATCAACGGTAACATATTGATTAAGTAAATGATAAGCCTTGTAAAAAGTTGTTTCATCATAGGCTTGTCTCATGTCTAAAACCAATTGATTTAAGCGATGTAAAGCCCACTGATCAAGCTTTGTCAGACGTTCAGGAGAAACTACATCTACTTTATAATCAAAATCGTAAATTGCGCCTAATAAAAACCTCATCGTATTTCTGAGCCTTCGATAGGTCTCGGTAACTCTTTCTACTAAATCATCTCCCCAAATTATATCTTTCCCATAATCTTCGTGGGCACACCATAGCCTTAAAATATCAGCTCCTTTGGTGTTTGAAAACTCAAGCGGATCAGCCCCTCCCCCCTTAGATTTTGACATTTTAACACCCTTAGATTGCTGAATAAACCCATGGGTGAGAAGTTTTTTAAAAGGCGGCACATCGTTGGTAACAATCGAAGTTAGCAATGATGTATTAAACCAGCCCCTATGCTGATCACTCCCCTCAAGATAGACGTCGGCCGGAAACCCCATCCCATGAGTCTTTTTTTGAACCGCCGCATGAACAATTCCGCTATCAAACCAAACATCTAAAATGTCTTGGCTGTGCATAAAACCTTCAGACCCAAACTCACCACTGGCTTTAAAAAATCCTAAAAAGTCTTTTGGATCATGCTTATAAAAGGCATCAATTCCACCTTCATTTTGGATAACATCAGCTATGCGGTTCATAATATCCGCGTGAGCCAAGGGCTCCCCTGTTTTTTTACAAATTAAAACAGGTACTGGCACTCCCCAAATTCGCTGGCGACTTAAACACCAATCAGGTCGATTTTGAACCATGGCCTCAAATCGAGCCCTTCCCCAATCGGGGTAAAACTGAATTTCGTTAATAGCTTTAAGTGCCTTTTCTCTTATTTTTGAATCAGGTAAATCTAACCCAATAAACCACTGGGGAGTGGCTCTAAAAATAAGTGGGATTTTTGTTCTCCAGCAATGAGGGTAACTGTGTTCAACTTGTCCACTCCATAAAAGAGTATGGTTATCAAGTAACCTTTGAACAATCATCGGGTTGGCTTTAAAAATATGAACTCCCTGATACTCGGGCACTTCACTTGTAAAAGTTCCATCGGGACCAACAGGACTTAAAATTTGTAATCCATAATTTAAAAATCCAACTTTGTAATCGTCAGCACCATGGCCAGGTGCTGTATGCACGCAGCCGGTACCGGCCTCTAAAGTCACATGATCCCCATAAATAATAGGTGATGGGCGATCATAAAAGGGATGATTGGAGTGTAGGCAATCAAAATCAGAAAGTTCTTCTTTGGTAACTAAATAAACTAACTTATATTCTAACCCCGTTTGCTTTTGAACGCTGTCCAATAAGCCCTCAGCAAAAATAACATATTGAGGTGAATTAGCCGCCTCTTGATTTACAAGCTTGTTATCTACTTGGGTCGACTCATTATTGCTTTGCTTATTATTACTTTGCTCATTGGTGCTTTTTTCTAGGCTGACTTGCCCTT
>DYOP01000026.1:28086-30680 GCA_020720425.1 Bdellovibrio sp.
CTTTGCTTATTATTACTTTGCTCATTGGTGCTTTTTTCTAGGCTGACTTGCCCTTGGCTGACCCGCTCATTGTTACTCTGTTCCCTGTTACTCTGTTCCTTGTTACTCTGCTCCTTGTTACCCTGTACCTTGTTACTCTGTTCCTTGTTACCCTGCTCTTGAGCGCTTTCAATTTGAGTCACCTGATAAATGCCATAATTAAATTCTTTATTTAAACAAATGGCCACATTGGCAGGCAAAGTCCAAGGGGTTGTTGTCCAAACTAAAAATGACAAACGACCTTGCAACGAAAGATTCCATTTTTTAAAAAGAGACTCATTTGGCTTAACAACAAATTGAATATATATAGAGGGAGATTTGTGATTATGATATTCCACTTCGGCTTCGGCCAAAGCCGTTTGCAATGACCAGTTCCAATAAACAGGTTTGACCCCGCGATAAATTACACCCTTTGTAAAGGCTCTTGCAAACTCACGCACTTGCTCGGCTTCATAATCGGGGTTCATTGTTAAATAAGGGTTTTGCCAATCTGCTAAAATTCCAAGCCTAATAAATTGCTCTTTTTGAACTTCGACCCAATATTTAGCTTCTTGACGACACAACTGACGAATATCTGATGGATTTTTTTGTTTCAGCTCATCGCCTAGTTTTTTTGATACGGCTTGCTCAATCGGTAACCCATGACAATCCCAACCTGGTCTAAAAACCGCTTGGTAACCTGTCATATTTTTATATTTAATAATAATATCTTTTAATACTTTATTTAAAGCATGACCAATATGAATACTTCCATTGGCATACGGCGGGCCATCGGGTAACACAAATAGTGGGTTTTTACTATTTTTTTGAAGCCTCTTTTGGTAAATCTTTTGAGAGTTCCAAAACTCAATGGTTTGAGGTTCTTTTTTAGGCAAATCACCCTTCATCGGGAAATCTGTTTTAGGTAGCGCCACTTCAAATGTATTTGTTTTTTTTATTTCATTCATAGCCAATAAGAATAACAAAAAATAAATTGATTTTGCACCTTGAGAGTGAAATTTTACTGACTCTTTTATGACCGAACGCGTTTAATTTAAATTGATAAGGCCTTTTTCGCACCCAATGTAATCAAAAACCTAAGAGCCTCATGATTAGAGCTTAAATTGTACTCATTTTTTACTTGAACCAGTAACGCTATTGATCGTTCGTCTAGCACTTGCTCAAGCGCAAATGATGCCTCGATTGGCATAGTGGCCTGATGGGCGGGAGGTGCGGTTACTTGTGGTGGTATTTGTCCTGTAATGCGCTCAGGTATTTCTGGCGCAGGTATAGATGCAGCCTTCGGTACAGATGCAGATGCTTTTGCAAATACTTCTTCTGGCGCAACTTTTGGGGCCTCCTGGTGACGCCCCCCCAGAGCCATAGCGGGTGGCTCGCTCCCAAGACTGCTTCTCATTGGGCTTAAACCATAATCACTAACACCCGTGCCAATGCTATTGCTATTGCTATTGCTATTGCCAACACCGGTGCCAACACCAACCCTCATCACTTGATCAACTGATGAAGAGACCTGATCCCACTCACCCATAATACTGGCCAAATCCTTAAGATCTTTTTTAAAGTTTTGAATACTTGGCCGATGTAAAACATCTTCACCCTGCATTTGCGCCTTCATATACAAACTAACTAAAACATCAGGCGAAGTTGCAATTTGCCTGATCGACTCACTCTGAGTTTTTAACCACTCATAAGCCTTTACGAGCGTTTGTTTTGTATATGCCTGAGGCGGCAAAGGGTTAATGGTCATAAGGAAAAAATGATAGTGATAAATAAAATCAAATGTCTAGGCTCAAAATTGAATTCGCTAACTTAGACCCCCGCAGCGTACCAATTAAATAAATTGCCGCCCCTCGCTCAACCCATAATTAATCCTTGCACGGCCTTTTTGCCTACAAATTGAACAGCTCAAAGAGCAGCTATAAGATGAACTCAAAGATCAATCCCTATTTTAAATAATTTATAGATCTTGTTATCGCTGGAGGAGATCAATCCTTTATCGCATTAGACACGGCCATCCTTGGCCTCTGCAAGCGTGGCGCTATCCATGCGCTTGAGGTCTAACGCGATAAAGGATTGATCTCCCCCAGCTCGCCCCAGTTAATTGCATTTCTGTTGATCTTAATTCTAATTTTTGGTGGTAACCATTAACTCCCCACATAACTATAACCCATACAGCTTAATACAAAATGCATATTTATTTGGTAACAGTTTTGGGTAACACCATAAAAGCACCTCGCGCGCTTGCAGAGGTCGTAAATCGCCGTACCTAAGGATAAAAGTCATAGCCTTGAGGGGCTATAAAATTTAACAACCAATTAACAATTCAAAAACAGAGAGTGATTTAAATTTACCAGGCAATTTTTAACAATTTTTAAATTATGTATGATTTTAAGACATTAATATTGAGTTTAATTAGATCTGAGAGCCACTTGAGTATTTGCTTTACCCCCAAGCTAGGGTGGTTTATACTTACAGCTCTAATCTTACAAACTCAACCTTGGATCTGTTTCAATCACTTTTCCAGTCTCGTCGGTGAAAGTGATTTTATAAGTTCC
>DYOP01000098.1 GCA_020720425.1 Bdellovibrio sp.
TTTAAAATTTAGAGAGGTACAAAATGAGCAATGAAAATGAAACAATTAGTCAGTTATTAAACATCGCAATGGTAGAGGGGAAAGTTTGTAGTAAATGCAATCATGTTTTCGATATTGGCGATGATAAGCATATTACTGGCAAAGAAAACGAGATACTATGTAGTGATTGCTTTAATGCCATTTATATTATTTGTGATAAATGCAATATGCTTACACGCAAAGACGAAACAGAATATTTTGAAAGAGAATACTATTGCGAGTCATGCCAAGAAGAACATTTAATTTACTGTTATCATTGCGAGTCAACACAACCCGCTAGAGATTCAGTAGTCTTTCAGGGTAATAGGTATTGTGTCTATTGTGCTGATGATGAGCTTATGACTTGTCATAATTGTGGAAGTTTAGTAGATAATGATAACGCAATCGAGTTTGAAGAGCATTGTTATTGTCCACGTTGTGCCACAAGATATTTAAGTTGGTGCGGTGATTGTGAAACTTATTATCGCTCAAATTCTGATTGTCCCCATTGTAATTATGATGATGATGATAATGATGATAATGAGTTTAAAATAATCAAAAAATATCACCATCATAAGTATAATTTTCGCCATATTGGTAATTATAAGGCAATAACGCCCTATATGGGCTTTGAGCTAGAAGTAGAATATACAAAAGACAGAGTGGATATTGAAAGCGCAATAGACACAAGTATAATAACAAAAAATTTTTTACTTGAGGAAGATGGGTCACTAAAAAATGGCGTAGAAATCATAAGTCATGCTTTAACTTACAAAGAGCATATGAAACGTAAACATATCTATAAAGAAATGCTTACATATCTAAGGACTAACAGTTTTAAAAGTCACGATACTAAAACTTGTGGTTTCCATGTACATATTTCTAGGGCTTTCATTAGAGGTACTTATGCCGAAAAGTTTATGGCCAACTTTGTATTTGAAAATAAGGAAAATTTAGAAATTTTTGCTAGACGTGGTGAGAGTACTTACGCCCTATTTAAACCGTATTCGTCAAGTCCAGACACAAGATATAGGGCCGTTAATATCTCGTCTAAAACAATCGAACTAAGATTTTTTAAAGGTACTTTAAACTATACCACTTTCATGGCAACTATTCAGTTTTGCCGATGTCTTTATCTTTGGTCAAAAACACAAGAAATTGGTAGTAAAAATTACTCGTGGAAAAAATTTATTGATTTTATAGAGCATAAACACAAAGGTATGAACGAATTAAAAACATATTTAACTAAACATAACATTAACAACTAAGGGGAACAAAATGTGTAAATTATTTTTTGCAAACAAATTAAAAGGTATTGACTTAACTATTCTGGAAAAACTTGCTAATAATATGGAGTATGGCCAGAAAGACGGAACTGGACTCATTTTAGAAACAGAAAAAGATTGCTTTTATTTAAAGGCCGACAATTTTAAAGAACTAGAACAAACTTTATTAGGGTATAAAGTTTGTAACCTTTTAAAAACCGCTTGTTTGATAAGTGACCCAATTACAAATATAAAAACTAAAGTAGATTTAAGTAAAGTTCATACCATTGCAATGCATACTAGGACATCAACAAATTGCTTAGGGCCTGAATACGCTCACCCATTTCATATAGGAAGTAATTTGTTCATGCACAATGGGATTGTTCAAGTACCAGACCAACACAAATACCCAACTGAAACGGATAACGATAGCGAATATTTAGGCTATGTTTTTAACTATGACTTTAATAAACTAAATGAGGTATCAGGATACTATGCTTTTATAAACTACAATTTAAAGCAGAAAGTTTGGAAAATTGGTAGAGACTCTACTGCATCTTTATTTCTTTCAAAACATTCAAAAGACGGCCTATGTATTGCTACTTCAGAAAGTGATATTCAGAATTTTCAAAACATATTTAAAGTTAAATCTGGAAAGTTTAGAATTAAACCTTTCACTATGTTACAAATTGGTCAAAAAAATGTCCAAGTACATGACTTGGCAAGGCCAAAAGCTAAAGCAATAATTGACCAAACTTTAATGCGGAAATCTATGGGCGTACACTATCCTGCGCCACAATTTATGGGTAAAAAATGACCGCACAACTACTTTCCTTTAGCGTAATGGCCGTTACGCTAATTACATATCAGGCCCTAAAATACTCTTTTAATAGGTAACATAGTGTTTATTTCAGATGCATTTTTAGAGAAACACGAACTAAACCCGAAAGTAAAAAACTTTCACCTATGGTACTGGATTAAAAAAAACAATTTAAACATGGAAATACTTGCCGAAAAAGCAGGTATTTCCTCTATGTCTATTGTAAAAACACTACTATATAAAGAAAGAGATCCCTCCCTAGACCTAGCATTATTCTTTTTTGTCATATCTAACGGTGAAGTACCCTTAACCTCAATGGTGGTTAAATTAGATAATACCCTCATAAAGAAAGCTAAAAGACTATTAATTGAGAGTAAAACAGACAGAGATATTTTACTCTCCAAGGCCTCTAAAAAACTACAAGACCTTTATAAATAATCCGAATCTTTCATTTCTATACTTTCTACCCCATTATCTCGCCTAATTCCAGTATCTACCAAGAACTGTAAATCTCCCGAGTGTTCCACTTCTTGCTTATCCTTATAATGTTTTTTAAACCTATTCTTCATCATAAAAATTAAACTACTGGCATTGCCTTTTAAATTCCCTACTGTCACCTCTAACGCTAACCTTTCCCAATACGCTTGTTGTGCATCTTCAGCTACTTCTAAAGCTAAGGCAAAGTCAGGATACTTCTCTTTCCACTTTAACAGTGTCATATACGTCGTGCCTATCATTACCGCATATGCCGTGAGGCTATTCCCTAAAGCACAAAAATGGACTATATCCATACAGTGTCGCTCACTATAATGCGTCGGTAAGCGATTCCAATTTGTCGTTATTAACTCCACTTTTACCCCCTGTCATGTACTTACTATACTCGTTCATTGCGTCTACCTTATTATGAATTAGCTGAATCATGTCCAGAAAATGACTTAAATCTAAGGTTACTTTCAAATTAGTCCTACTACGTTTATGGATTACAACTGGGATTTTTTGCCCCTTTGAATCTCTTCTACTCTGCTCATACGCCACCTCTAAATTCAAATTTTCTACAAATTTTACTTCAAAATTGAAGAAATTTAATTCCTCACAAATTACATCAGGTGAGTCAATTCCTCCCTTAAATTGTACCCCCCTTTTTGATGGAAAACCTCTAAAAGTGAAAAAGTTTGCAACTAGCCTTTCTCCCCTTTTTCCCTTCTCTTTTGCCATTTTTCCTTTTGAACTTCTCGAAAATGTCATAATTACCCCCTTGCCCAACACTACCACAACAAGGTAGTGAAAGCAAAATAAAAGTGGAAATTACTATACTGTCTAAATATATTTTATAGTTTTTATTCTAAAATTTCACTAAAAATACCACTTTATCAAAAACACATTTTTTTTCAATCTCAAATTCTACAACTATTCAATATCACTACGTTTTCGTGATTACCAACCACCCAAAAAGTGATTTGTATATATATAAGGGAGAGTAAATAAATAAATAACATAAATATAGGCGTATAATAACGCAGTATGTTAAAAGTGTGTGTGTGTGTGCGTTTTTCTACGGAGTTTATTTGTTGCTTTTTTAGTCGTTTTTTGTTTAAATCTTAAGGTTGTCTTAAGGTTGAAAATGAAAATTTTCGATTAGTTTATGTTAAACGTCAATAGTTTAACATAAACCAAAAAACACGATCTGGCAAGTAAAATAAAAGAAAATAATTATTTTTAAAAAAACTTATTGTCGGGTTGTTTTTTCTTTGTTATTTTTATTTCAATTTAGATACAGGGGTACAAATGTCTACAAATTTTGAAGTTCAAATTTTAAAAAAACTTCATGAGTTAAAAGTAAAAACTCTTTACCGAAAATTTATAGTTCAAGGTGAAGTTTTCATTTTATCAGCAGACCCGACATTACTGGCAGAAAAATTAGGTTTGCTTTCAGAATTTTTAGATCACTCTAAAAGTTTAGAGAGATCAGAGAGAGTTGGTTTTTGGGCCAACATTCATGAGCGATACAAAGTTGAAGTAAAAAACCTAGAAATTGATAATGCTAAAAATATTCAAGTTGAATCGGGTTTCAAACTTCTGATTGATACCTCTTCAACTGGCAAAGATATTAGAAAAGTTTACGACTTGCGTAAAAACTCTTTAGCATCTATAACATGGGAGGCCTTAGAGGCTTTCGATAAAACTTTAGCTGTTAGTTTGAAAAATACGGCCTCTCTCTGCGAATTTTACTTTGACCCATACCAAGACCGCCCCCAAGTAGTTGAAGGTGAAATTTGGGCAATTAACTCGTATATAGACCCTATTTGGAAACAGATGGAGGTAAAACCCCAAATTCCAGAACTAATTTTGAGGTTAAGAGACCATTTATTCAAAGATTTTAGTTTAGAGTATGCTGAGAAGTGGTTGTATAAACTTCTTACTGGGCAAAATTTACATTATTTGGTTTTAAATGGTTCTTTAGGGATTGGTAAAGGTTTATGGGCAACACTATGTCAAAACCTAGTTGGGTTTGAAAATGCTACTACTAGCACTGGGGGATTTTTAAACTCTAATTTTAATTTAGCTATTCGGGGTAAGAAATTAATGTTTCTTGATGAGGAAATTGTTTCAAAGGGAAATAAGCATAGAATTAAAAAATATATTAATGCTAAGTTGGCCTTTGAGGGGAAGGGATTAAACCCAACTGGACTTGAAACGAACTTTTGTAATTTTATAATTGCTAATAATAATGTGACTGATCTTTCAGTTGAGGGCCAAGATAGAAGGTTTGCCGTGATGGAGTTGACAGCAACTCCATTAACGAAAGTTATGACAGCGCAAGATATAAGAAAATTATCCTCAATGGTGGAGACTCCGAATAGTGAAGAGATTGCACAATATGGGAAATATATTTTAGAGAGATATAAAGATTTTGAGGAAATTCCTCAAGACCCCCCTAAAGGCCCTACATTTTGGAGATTGGCGTATTTCTCAAGATCGGAGTGGGAGAGGTTTATAATAGATAAGAGAAATTTAGGTGAGGTTAAATTTTCAGCATTACGGCGTATGGCCGAGAGTGAGAAAGTAGACCACTTCCCTAAAAATGAAATTCGTATAGAGGATTTTGTGAAGAATTGTATAGTCGATGGAACTAGCTTAGGGGTAGTTTTAAGGCAAGGTAAAGATACAATTTTAAGATATACACAAGAATATGATTTATAACAAGGGGTACATTATGGAGATTTCAGTTAAGAGGTTGTACAGGGAAGTTAGATACTGCACGACAAGGCCAAAAGCGTGGAGTATGTCTAACAAAGCGGCAAATTATAGGATAGGTGGTTGGGTTTACCCTCACTACACTTTGGAGAAAATTCTATTGGCCTTGAAAGAGACTAAAGTAAAGTCTGTTAAATACCATCAAACGAGTGACGGAGTTTTGGAAATTACAAGTGAGGGGTATGGATTCAATTATAAACTAAAACCTAAAGGGGGTGTGAGGTGAGTTATTACAGTAAGAGTTATGGTTTAATGTGTGTGCATCATGATCTTAGTTTACC
>DYOP01000099.1 GCA_020720425.1 Bdellovibrio sp.
TTATCCCTGACCTGCAATCGAATCCCCCAGTTTTTTACAAAACACATTTAGGATCTGATCACTCAAAATTAAGACTAAAAATTTTAAGAAAGTGGATTACAGATTCGATCAAGAACAATCCCAGCGAATTAACAAAGCAAACAAAAATTTTAATTATACCTATCTCGGGCGGACAAACTCAACATAATCTGGAAAAGAATTTTAGAGCAATCACCGGTCAACAGGATTTGGTTCAATTTATGAATATTGATAGCGACCGAATTATGCCTTTGATTGATTGGATGGAAAAAGAACATGATAAAAATTTACAAGATGGCCAGTCATTAGATTTTTTAAGATACAAAGATCGAACGATGGGAACATCATCTCCTGGGTCATATCTTAATCGACTTTATGAATTTTTACAAAAAGATATGAGAGCACAAAATAAAAAAGGAATCTTACCCGTTACTGAGTATCAAATGATACATCTAACCGATGGTAACAACACCCCTTTAGAAAGTCATTTTAAAGAAGTTTTAGAAACTCACCCTGTGTGCTCTTCCTGCGCACAAGACCCTGAAAAATGCTCTGAAATTAGCACCATGTGCGGACATCTTTCGAGAGGATTAAGCGGTATTTGGGGCTATTCGAGTGATAACAAGTTGGAAAATTTTGATTTTTATTTTGGCCTATTTCAAGCCTTACCCTTTTATTTTGGCACTGGCTACTTACAGCTTGATTTTGTCCATTTAAATCAAAGTTTGTATAAAGCTATGTATCCCGACAGTCTCCCCTATTTTGAACAGCTCAAACCTTTTTTTGAAAAAAGAAAAGCTAAAATATCAATATGGCCGGCTAATAGCGAAAACCCACCGTTTAAATTAAATGGCGATACTACACAGGTAACCTCTCTTAAAATAACTGACTTTTTTATTTTAAACATGAACTATCGACTTAACTTTGAGGGCAAAATGCGCCTTGATAGCGATGGCGATGGGGCCTTTGACCAAGAAGAAGCTTCCTTTGGGTTGGATCCTAAAAATCCACGAAGCAATGGATACATTCTAGATGGCTTTATCGTGAGCGACACTTTTAGAGAGCGAGCCAATTACCTAGCTAAATCGGGATCATGTGATCGCACATTAGACTCTGATGGAGATTCTTTTAATGAATGCGAAGAATCCTTACTTGGAACCAGTTCTTTTGATTTTGATACCGATGGAGATACCATCCCAGATTCTTATGAGTGGCTTTATGGCTTAAATCCAAATATTCCTGATGACCGTTTAGATAGTAACGGTGATGGCCATACCAATAAAGCTGCTTTTACTGTAGGAGTCCCTCCCTTATTTAATCTTGATAAAATTAACCCTAGTTACCGTTCAAATTATGAAGTTAATTTTATGGGTAAACAACAAGTTGTGGATCCTCAATTTGGACCCGTTATAAAAGATGTTTTTGAAGTTCTCGTCAAAGCAGTTCCCGTTGCTGAAGGCCTACCTTCTACTTTAAGCTCCGAACTATCAGCATCAAGAATTTCATCTGACCTCGCGGCCCGAGCTATTAATAATATCCCCTACAAACAACAGCTTTTTTCTAAAATTGAAAAGCCTTATCACAATACTTTAACAACCCTAGCTCGAATTATCGACGCAACTAATCCTAAAAAAGTTTATTGGAAAATTTATAAAACAAGCATCCCTATATCAGGCGTATACAGCAATTCTAATTTAAATTTAGAAAATCTAACCCTTATACGGGCTAGGGATAGAAATGAATAAACTTAAAACTTTAATTCTTTTTTCAAAAAAGTATGTTTCTTATTCTATGATTTTAATTTCTTTAATCGCATTAATAGTAAACTTTCAAAACTGCTCTAATGTAGGTCTTGAAGAATCAAAAGAACCTTCGGTTATTCGAAGCTCTCCGACAGAACTTAAAGCCTCGGTTTGTTCAAAAGTAACACTTCAGCCTGGGGCCTCTAGAAAGTTTATTTTTATCGTTGACTTATCTGCCTCAAATTTTGGTAACTGGTTCACTCCCGACAACAAGCGTTATTATTTTGATCCAAAAATTGCAACCGACCCTGATGGAAAACGATTTGATGCCATTGAAAATTTTATTGAAAATTGCTCACAGCAGAGCGGCGACCAATTTGCCATTATAGGCTTTAGCGCCGCCGCTGGCGAGCTAACTGGTAATGGCTTAAACTGTGATAATCCCACTTTTAAGACACCCAGAGCAATTAAATCTGAAATTAAAAAGTTAAAAGATAGGCAATTTATTGATGACGATTGGTATTTACAATGGAGTCAGGACGCTGGAAAGTATTTAAGTGAGCCAACACCTGACTCACTCGTATACCGTGTTACCAGCTATACTTCGGCCAGTAAATGTTACGAAAAACTAATTTTAAAAGAGTTGCAAGACTCTGCCAATAGCACTGAAAAGTATGATATCTTTTTTATAAGCGATGGAATCCCTGAAGACAAAAAAGGTACGGGATGCAATCTAACCGAATATAATAACGACCAAAAAACCCAGTGCTATTTAGATAATAACCTTTCCTCAGTTACCTTATCACGAACGGCGGCTATTTCTAAAAATAAAAATCTCACGATACAAGGCATTTACTATGGCCCTTCAGGCGTAACTATTGATGTATTAAATGCCATGTCCATTGAAGGCGGTACAAATGGGGCTAAACTGCTTGATGGTTTTGATAATAATCAAACCGCTCTTTGCGAAATAGTCACAAGTCAATTAGCTTATGAATCTAAACCCGATATTTTAGGTATTATTAATTTAAATGTTAGCCGGGTAGAAGGAGAAATTCAAGTCGATAGCGATGCGGATGGTTTAACAGACACTGAAGAAGCCTTATATTTTGGCAAAGGAGCCAGCCCAAACAATCCCAGATCTATAACACCAGGCCTTCTTGATAGTTTATGTGTTAACTTATCTTCTGTCGAGAAATGTTTAGAGTGGGTTAAATCAAATAACTGTGATCAAAATCTTTATGATTCGACAGGACTAACCGATTGCGATAGAAAATATATCGGTTTTGATAGTGTTACCACTTTGCAAAATCCTGCCGACTATGATGCTGATGGCTTAATAGATTTTATTGAAGTTATCAAAGGGCTTGATCCCACTAAAAAAGATCTTTATTTAGACCCAGATCAAGATGGTATATCTAATCTTGATGAGATCTATCGGGGGAGCGATCCACAATTTCCGGATAGTTATTTAGACCAAAGTCAATTAAACCAAACATCTATTTCATTTAAATCTTCATTCAATCATGACTCGGTATGCACTTATGGCCAATGGGACCTCAGTGCACAAAAGCTTCAAACGGGATTAACGCTGCAAAACCAAAACCAAAATCAAAAAAGTGAGATTTTTAATTATCTTAATCATAAACAATTTGAACACAGTGTAGCCTTAGTTTACCGATTAACGCCAATGAATGGGGCATCAACTGAAATTGAATATTACTTAAAAGGAATTCGTATATTGCCCATTTCTAACCCTGAAGAATTTTCGGGAGATATTCCGAACCCCCAAGTGAACTTGCAAAATATAAATTTTATTTCTGATCCTTTACAAATAACTCCCGACTTGTTTAAGCTCATAGGCAAAGGAGTTTATTAATGAAGTTTATTATTGTTGTAGGACTTTTTTTAACTTTAATTAGCTTTCAAAATTGCGCCCAAGTTGGGCTAGAAAATAATGTCTCAAATGTAGAACCCCTTTATGCCAGTGGTAAGGTTCAGTTATGTTTACCCGAAAATTATACTCTCGAAAATATTATTGTTAAAAATCTTAATCTGGTTCAAAGTAAAAATGATCTTCAACCTGACTCGGATATTGATGGAATTTCTGACCCTGAAGAAATCGCATTAGGACTCAATCCTTTAGATAGATCAAGCTATGGCAATATTATGGATAGAGTCTGTTTATTTCTATCGCCCGATGGAAATTGTCAGACTCAGTCAACACAAAATTGTAGCCAATCAAGAAATCCTTTTGGCTTGACTAACTGCGATCTTGATCCCCTTTCTTTAGATACAACACAGTATTATAGCACTGCGGGTATTGATACTGATAACGATGGGATCTCTGATCTTTTGGAAATTTTATCAGACACCCAAAGTAACGTGGCTGACGCCTCAGAAGATAGTGATCGAGATTTAATAACCAATTTAGAAGAAATTAGGAGAGGCAGTCACCCCTTTAAATCTGACAAAGAATTTAATGCGACAATATTTAATAATATTTCATCTCAACAAATAAGCAATCAAAATCACCTCTATCTTGACTCAGGCTGTGAGCAAGAACTCTGGAATGTTGACATAAAATCAATCCCTTTTGCTCAAAATTTAAAAGCATTTATTGATTCGGATGAATCAGCTAATCAAGATCCTCACATCCTATCGTTTACAAGAGCTGAAAAAACTAATATCGTGCTAGTAACTTTGAAAATTTCATCAAAAATTGGGCAAAACCTGCCTTCGCAATTTTATTTTAAATCTGTTCTTGTCAATCGAAACCAAACCAGTCTAGATTTAAATATGAGCCAGTTTATTTTAGCAGGAAAGGGAAAACCATGAATCTACTAAAAACTTTTTATAAAAATTTATTTGGTAACTACAATGATTTATTAACAGTGTTTTTAATATTTTTCTCTTTATCAACCTACTCTCATTTGAGCTTTGCTGAAGGTTTTAATCAATGTACCACAGTAGATGCCTCAAGATCTGAACTAGATCACTTTTGCCCAAGGCTTGAAGGCATTCACCCCATGAATTGCTGCCCCCCCTTACTTAAAAAGTCCCCCCTAAAATGCTCTTATGCTGTCTATGAAAGCCGCGGCCAACCCACATTGGTAAATTCAACTTATACCCGCTGTGAAGATAATGGATCTAAGAATGTTGAGCACACTTGCTGCATGGAAATTCAAGAGGGGTGCTATAGGGATCGTATTGATTTAGATTTTATCCCAAGACTTTTATTTCGTAGTAAAAACTGCTGCTTTGAAAATTGCCCCGGTGCTGATTACTGGAGAGCCGCCCCACCTAAAGGGGGCTTGTCAGAAAAGCATGAACGCATTACAACATCAGGGCCTGAATGCAAAAAAGAATTAATTCAAAAATGTTCAGTAGGAACTTCAGCTAACTGCCTCCCGAGTGAATCTTGCCCCCCACCTCCTCCTCCTGACCCTACTCCTGGCCCTACTCCTGGCCCTACTCCTAGCTCTACTCCTAGCTCTACCCCTAGCTCTACTCCTGGTTCTGATTCTGGTTCTGATTCTGGTTCTGATGATTCTGGTTCTGATTCTGGTTCTGATTCTGGTTCTGATTCTGGTTCTGATTCTGGTTCTGGCCCTGAGGTCCCTGATCCACCACCTGAAGTTCCACCTGATGGTGGTTAATTGTAAATTAAAATTGTAAATTAAATTTGAAAGCTTAAATTAAGCCTGAAGCAAAACTTCAGGCTTAATTTTATGCAGAAGCTAATTACGCTGTTTTAAATGTATATAGATATGAAAAAGTCTTATGTGGACTGTTGGCCCACTTCTTGGGCCAGATCATAACGGCTTAACCAAGCGAGATCTTTTGGTAACACCTCTTGGCCGACCATT
>DYOP01000191.1 GCA_020720425.1 Bdellovibrio sp.
GATTTTGATAGAATTGATGTGTTTCCGATTTTAGCTCAAAAAGATCAATCTTTTCAGGTGGGTTGGAATGCAATTGCCTATTTTAAAAGTAATTTTGCTATTTCAGGTGGTACACATAAAAACAAAGAAGTGGCTATACGGATTGCCATAGCCGAGTTACTCGAAAGAGCTTATTTTAAAAAGATAATAAATGATAAGGATTTAGCGAGTGAGTTTATGTTTGACCGTTTCCCAACAACTTGTGGAATGGCCTGCGGTTTTGAAAATGATAAAACTAAACTTCGGGCTGTTGCTGAGGGCCTGGAGCGATGGGTATGGTCAAAGTGGATTGATGAGGGCTACTTAATTGATTCAAAATCAGTAAGTGAATTAAATTTATCTGATTTATCTAAAGAGCTGTTAGAGCGTTTTGAAATGGGCGGTGAGTTTTATCAAAAAAAGTTTATGTTTTTAAATCAGGAATTTTATTTTTCAGTATTTTTAGGTGTTACTGAAAATGGAATATTTGCTGGCTCGCGAGTGGCCCTAAAAGAGGATGAGTTATGGGAGCATGCTTTAATCGAGGCCTATCGTAATTATTCAAATTATCTTATATCAGCTAACGAGCAGCCAAATGTTTCGCTGTCTTCTGAGATCCAAAAAAGCATTGTTGCCCAGAGAGTTTTTTATTTTGGTAGCAATAAAAATGAAGCTATCAAGCAAATTAAAAATGCCACAAAAAAAGATTGGCCTATCCCCCAGCTGGACTTTATAAAAGAATTTAATACGGGCCAGGAGGGTGTGTTTATATGGCGCTGCATCTTACAAGACTGGATGGGCTGGCATCTAGGGGATGAAAAAAGATTTGTCTATTAATCTGGCTATAATGCACGCCTGGCCCCATTATGCACAACATATGCCTCTAAGCTTCGCCTCAGAGCCTTACCCTACATACGCCCTCTCAGAGCTTCATCTCGCCGCAGCTCTTACAGTAGGTTACCATCCAATCTTAGTAACTTAAAAAACTTTTGTTTATAAATTAAAGGCCTTGTTGCTTTTGAATAAATTAAAAGTTTAGTTGCATTTGTGGGTTGAAT
>DYOP01000192.1 GCA_020720425.1 Bdellovibrio sp.
TTATAGTAATAACGGAAAGATAAAACATCATAAAGAAAAAAGAAGTTTGGAAACAGGCCGTTTCCAAATGAAGTGAGGCACGAACGAAATAAGACTTTTTTTTCTATCCTTGTTCATATATAAGTGTATCGTTTTATGAATATTTGAATGGAGATAATAAGCCAACTACGGTCAGCTTTACGGACTAAAAAAAGAGCCTCACGGCGATTGAGTGGTACACTATCCACACAAAAGAGGAATTGAAAGGATTGTGGAGTTTACGGGCTTCATCATCCCCCTTGGGGGAATTAAAGGGGGGATTTAATTCTTGAACGGTACAGAGTGAGAGAATTATCCATATTCAGAGAAGTTAGCGTCGCGGCAGGGAAATCAGCATTACAGAAAAAGGTCGCCCGTGACTAGTGTCCGAAACGGTTGGGGCGGAGAGGAGCGGAAAGAAATGAAGCGACGAGCGGGGGGAAGCCGTGAGTAGGGCGACTGCCTCCCCTATCCGCTTTTAGCCCCGATAAAATAGGGGAGGCATAGCACGACTTTGAGACTAAAGGCTTCAGTGACGATAACTTGAGGAACGATTAAAAGCCTTTAGGCTCAAAGCGAGAGCGAAATCCCAAGGGGATGAAGCGATAAACGAAGCCCTTTAGGGCTGAGTGACAGAGTGAAGCTTTAGCTGAACGGCGAACGGAGACCCTTTAGGGTCGGAGTTATAAGGAGACTTTAGGCTCCGCAATTCTAAGCAAGGAGACTTTAGGCTCCGCGGTAGCTTTGGATTTGCATTACAGGAGAGTTTGAATTTTAGGGATAATTTCGGGATTATATTAACGAAGTGAGCGAAGCGAACGGAGTGGAATAACTCTCAAACATTTTGAAAAATAACTCAAGGAGTATCAAAAAAGGATATCTCTATTTTGGATTATTAGAGGGGAAAATATCAAAACTTTTGAACATTCTTAGATATTTGGAAATTTATCAAAAGAGATAAAAAAGGACAAATAATCCTTATATTTTGGATTATAAGGTAAATAAGAGAAAATTATAACTATTTTTTGATTTTTTCGATCTTATTTTTGCTAATTT
>DYOP01000193.1 GCA_020720425.1 Bdellovibrio sp.
CTTACTCCTATCATCTCACATTGTCTTGTCATAGAAACGGTGCTAAGCTTGGAATCGACAAGATCTTTTTTATTTGATAAGTCCAAGCTGTTTAGCTTTCCCACTGCCCAATCTCGCTCTACCGTGGTTTTGCCTAATGCTTTTGCAAGAGCATCGTTCTCGTTTTTTAAAGCCTCTATCTCATCTTTAAACTCACTGACTGCACGAGCTGGTTCAAATGCGATAGCTGCATTGTCCAAAAACTGCTTTTTCCAGTTTTGAATACTCTTGGTTGTTATTTGATATTTAGTTGCTAACTGTCCAATCGTTTGATCCTCTTTTAACAACTCTAATACAATTTTAGTCTTTTGCTCTGCACTAAAAACTTTACCTTTTTTTCTGCTCATTGTTTCTCCAATTATTGTTATAAATATTTTAGCTTTTTGGAAATAAAAGTTGGATTGAAATTGTTTGATATTTTAAGGGCATTATATTTAATATCTTCTTTGCTGTTTGCCAACAGATGAGAGATAAAAATCTATCAGAAGTTGAATTAAGCTTTGATAAAATTAGAGAATTAACAAATTATAGCAATCGGAGTATACCTAGATTGGTTGCTGATTTGAAAAAAACTTACAGGAAATTACTTAATAGTACTATCGGGATACAAGAAAACGAATATACTTATGTAGAATTTGTCTTATTTACAAGATTTAGAGTAGATTCAAAAAATCAAACAGTATCAATTATAACAAATAAAAAATTTGAATATGTCTTAAATGCTGTGACAGGTAATTTTACTCGTTTTGAGCTGGAGCAGTTCGTATCTTTGAGCAAAACCAACTCAAAAACCGTTTATAGGATGTTAAAGCAGTTTAGAATGACAGGATTTTGGACAGTTGATTATCAAGAGTTTTTAGAAATGATAGGTGTGTCTCATTGGAGCAGAATGGACATAAATAGAGAATTTAAACGAATTGTGAAAGATTTAGAGCCTTTTTTTAAAAATTTGGTCGTTGAGAAGGTTAAAAAGGGTGGAAAGCAAACAGGAGCGATTTTGAAGCTCAATTGGACATTTGACCCTGATGACAAA
>DYOP01000194.1 GCA_020720425.1 Bdellovibrio sp.
TTAAAAATAGTGTTACGGTATTTGTCCCTGTTTTCCCAAAAGTTCCACTTCCAAATTCAGCGATGGCTACGATGTCAAAGTATTTAAGAAGTATCTCCCTTGTGCCTACATAGACATTGCCTTTATTTGTAGAGATAGATTGAGACCCTTTGTTTAAAATACTACTTGGTACCACTATACCAGCGACTGCATCACGAGACAAAAGTTGTTTTGCTCTTTCAATAAAAAAACACTCTATCGCATTATTTGCTGTGTAGCTTTTTTCTTCTACTGTTTCAAGGAGTTCATAACGAATTCTGTCATCATCACTTAAAGTCTCAAGAAAACCTTTGACACTATAAGGGGGATTTGCCACTAAAACATCAAAACTACTTTCTTTGACCTTTTCACTCATTTTAAGAGCATCTTCATAGATGATGTCAATCTCACTTCCATACATAAAAGAGCTAACTTTAGCAACTTTAGAAAGGCGATACTCTTTTTCAATCCCTATGATTTTGGCTTCTTTGTTCGTCCCTGCATATTCATTTAAAAAGTGTCCAGCTCCACAAGCATAGTCTATAACTTTTGGATTTTCTTTTTGAGGTAGGGAGTTTATGATAAATTTTACGATTGGCATAGGGGTAAAAAATTGCCCTTCGGATTGTTTCACACCTTGGTCAAGAAATCCCTCAAACATATCTCCCAAAAATTGATTTTCATCGCTTCCTGTGAGGCTAATATCTTGGATAAGCCTTGAAATTTTTAGTAAGACTTCAAAATTTTGATAAAAAAGCTTTTCGTTATGAACATCAATAAAAGCAAAATCGTTGTTGGTGAAAAACTTTTGAGCTTTTAAAAACTCTTTGATTTTTGTTTTGGTTTCATTGGTTTTGTTTTTGAACACCTCAAAAGCTTCATCAATTTGGTTGTTGTCTATGTATGTGATAGTTTCCCCTAAAAACTTCTCCATTCCATTTTTATAGAGTTGTTGGAGTCTGTCTTGAAAATCAAAAGGGTTATCGTAAGCTTTACCTTTCCAGTAAAATTTTAACTCTTTTGGATTTTCTTTTTCATCGACCACTTT
>DYOP01000100.1 GCA_020720425.1 Bdellovibrio sp.
TTATGGGCCGCCTTGTCATAAAAGATACCTATTTTGGTGGTTTGTTTTTTTATTTTTGTTAAAGTTACCTCTGAATTTAAGGAGGCAACTGTGGCTCGAGTATGGATAGAGGATTTAAAAAATTTAGTCGATCAAACCATTAGCCTAAAAGGCTGGGTTTACAATGTAAGGTCATCAGGAAAGGTCAAATTTTTAGAACTTCGAGATGGCACTGGACACCTTAACTGCGTATTTTTTGAAAAAGACTGCGGCCCTGATTTGTTTTTACAGTTTGATCAACTGACTCAAGAGTCTTCAGTAACTGTTACCGGCACGGTTCGCAAACATCCTAAGCGCGACGAATACGAACTGGGCGTTACCGAGTTAAATATTCTTCAAATTGCAAATCAATACCCTATTTCACATAAAGAGCACGGAACTGATTTTTTAATGGAAAATCGCCACCTGTGGCTTAGGTCAAAAAGACAGGTTGCCATTATGCGCATTCGGCACGAAATTATCAGCTCAATTCGAGATTTTTTTGACGGCAGAGGATTTACTCTAACCGATGCCCCTGTTTTTACGCCCAGCGCCTGTGAAGGAACAACTAATCTTTTTGAAACTCAATACTTTGACGAAAAAATGTACCTCTCACAATCGGGTCAACTTTATATGGAAGCCACAGCCGCAGCCCTTGGTAAGGTGTATTGCTTTGGCCCCACCTTTCGCGCAGAAAAATCAAAAACAAGAAGGCATTTAATCGAATTTTGGATGGTCGAACCCGAGGTTGCCTTTAATGACATGTATGACAATATGGATTTAGCTGAGCAGTTTGTTGAGTATATTGTTCAACGAACTTTAAAAAATCGACCACAAGAGTTTGCCGCCCTCGAAAGAGATGTGACTAAGCTAGCCCCTATTAAAGGCCCCTTTCCTAGGCTTCACTATAACGAAGCGGCTGAGATCATTAAAAAAGAAAATCCCGATTTTATATATGGTGATGATTTCGGCGCTCCCGATGAAACCATCGTATCAAATAAATTTGAAAAACCCATATTTGTTCACCACTACCCTGCGGCGATTAAAGCCTTTTACATGAAAGAAGACCCAACAGATAAAGGTTTTGCCATGGGTAGCGATTTACTTGCAACCGAAGGTTATGGCGAAATTATTGGCGGAGGACAAAGAGAGGATAATCTTTCAATATTAGAAAAAAAGATTCAAGAGCATGGCTTAAGCCAAGAAGATTTTAGATGGTATAATGACCTTCGAAGATATGGCAGCTTTCCTCATTCGGGCTTTGGGCTTGGGATTGAAAGAACCGTGGCCTGGGTTTGCGGACTTCCTCATGTGCGCGAAACCATCGCCTTTCCGCGCCTCTACGGCCGAAGTTACCCTTGATTAATTTATCACTGATCTATTTATCACTTCAATAAAGGAGCCGAAAAACGATATGGAACAAAATACTCAAATTTCGAACAAAGTAAAACGCTTGGATTTGCTAAATGATTTAGCCCTACAGGGCGGAGGGGCTGATAAACTTAAAAAACACAAAGCCTCAGGCAGATTGACGGCCCGAGAGAGAATCGAAATTTTAGTTGATCCGGGTAGTTTTGTCGAAACCGACCGTTTTGTGACCCATCGATGCACCGAGTTTGAAATGCAAAAAAACAAACCCTTAGGCGATGGTGTTATCACGGGCTACGGAAGGATTAACGGTAAACTTATTTTTGTTTACTCTCAAGATTTTACCGTTATCGGCGGCTCGATGTCTAAAACTCAGGCCAATAAAATTTGTAAAATTATGGATTTGGCTTTAAAAAACGGGGCCCCCATTATTGGCATCAATGACTCAGGTGGGGCCCGTATTCAAGAAGGGATTGAATCCCTTGCTGGCTATGCTGAACTTTTTACCCGAAACGTCATGGCCTCAGGAGCTGTCCCCCAGATCACAGCTATTATGGGACCTTGCGCAGGGGGAGCTGTGTACAGCCCCTCACTGACTGATTTTGTTTTTATGGTTAAAAACTCATCTTATATGTTTGTCACAGGGCCTGAAGTTATTAAAACAGTGACCCATGAAGATGTTACCAAAGAAGATCTCGGCGGAGCCTCTGCCCACGCTCAAAAATCGGGAGTGGCCCATTTCGCGTGCGAAGACGATAAACAAACCATGCTTTATATTAGAGAGTTGTTAAACTTTTTACCCTCTAACAATTTAGATGATGCCCCTATTTTGCCAAATCATGACCCTATTGATAGGCCCGTCCCTAAAATTGAAAGCATCATTCCTGACAATCCCAAAAAACCTTATAATATGTTAGAGGTCATCCAAGAAGTTGTAGATGAACATTATTTTTTAGAAGTACACAAGGCCTGGGCTGCTAATATCATTGTTGGGTTTGCAAGACTCAATGGCCGAGCCGTTGGGCTTGTTGCCAATCAACCCCAAGTTTTAGCAGGATGTCTGGATATTGATGCTAGCCGAAAAGCCGCTCGATTTATTCGATTTTGCGATTCTTTTAATATCCCTATTGTTACCTTTGTAGATGTTCCCGGGTTTTTACCCGGAACTGATCAGGAGTGGAAAGGCATTATCACTCACGGCGCAAAAATGATTTATGCCTATGCCGAAGCTTCGGTACCAAAGGTAACTGTAATTACCCGCAAAGCCTATGGCGGAGCCTATATTGTCATGGGGTCAAAACTTTTACGAAGCGATGTAAATCTGGCTTACCCCACTGCTGAAATTGCTGTAATGGGAGCCGAAGGGGCCGTTAATATTATTTTTAGAGAGCAAATCAATAAGGCCTCAGATCCCCAGCAAGAACGGGCTAAACTGATTCAAGAATATGAAAATAAATTTTCAAATCCTTATGTGTCGGCCGAGCTTGGCCTTTCGGATGAGGTCATTGAACCCGCCATGACTCGCAAAAGACTAATTGAATCGCTAGAGATGCTTAAAAACAAACGTGATATCATGCCTCCTAAAAAGCATGGTAACATTCCTCTTTAAAAGGAGCTGCCTGTATGTTAACCCCTGATATTCGCCCCATGTACTCTAAAATTCTTATTGCTAATCGCGGTGAAATTGCTATCCGAGTGATCAGAGCCTGCCGTGAACTAAATATTAAAACGGTAGCTGTTTTTTCAGAAGCGGACCGAGACTCTTTACATGTTTTTTTAGCTGATGAGGCTTATCCCATTGGACCTGCACCCTCAAAAGAGAGTTACCTTAATTATCCAAAAATTTTAGAAGTCGCCAAGGCCTGTAAGGCTGAGGCGGTACACCCGGGTTATGGCTTTTTATCAGAGAACATTCATTTTTCAAAAGCTTGCGCCGAAATGGGTATCACTTTTATTGGACCAAAACCTGAGCATATTCAAGCCATGGGTGATAAGCTTTCAGCTAAAAATTTAATGAAAAAAGCCAATGTTCCCTTGGTTCCCGGAAGCGATGGCCCTGTTGAAACTCTCGAGCAAGCCCAAAAGGTATGTCAACTTATTGGCTATCCCGTTATTATTAAAGCCTCTGCCGGCGGGGGCGGCAAGGGCATGAGAGTAGTTACTGAGCCTTCGGGCCTTGAAAGCTCATTTAGAGCCTGCCAATCCGAAGGTCTTAATTATTTTGCCGATAGCACTGTTTATATCGAAAAATTTGTGACCGATCCAAAACATATCGAAGTTCAAGTTTTTGGCGATCTTTATGGTAACCTTGTTCATCTTTTCGAAAGGGAATGCTCGATTCAAAGGCGTCATCAAAAAATCATAGAAGAAACACCAAGCCCCTCGCTAACCGAACCCCTTAGACAAAAAATATGTAAAGCAGCTGTAACCGCAGCCCAGTCTATTAACTATCTAGGCGCAGGCACGATTGAATTTATTTTTGACAGTAACACTAAAGAATTTTACTTTATGGAAATGAACACTCGCCTGCAGGTTGAACACCCCATTACCGAGTATGTTGTCGGTGTTGATTTAGTTAAAGAGCAGATTTTAGTTTCTTTAGGGCACCCCTTATCGTTTAAGCAATCCGAGCTTAAACAAAAAGGCCACGCCATCGAGTGCCGAGTTTGCGCTGAAGATCCGGTAACATACCAGCCCTCACCCGGGGTGATCAGGGCCTGTCGCCACCCACAGGGGCCATTTGTACGCGTAGACTCTTACGCTTACCCTGGTTACGAAGTTCCCATTTATTACGACCCTATGATTGCTAAAATAATCACTTGGGGAGAAACGCGCCAAGAAGCTGCCGACCGTATGGAAAGATCTTTAACAGAATTTGTTTTAACCGGAATTAAATCAAATATCATTTTACATAAAACCATTTTAAAACATCCTAAATTTTTAGATGGCTCATATACGACCCAATTTATCGAAAAAAATTTCGAAATTATTGAGCCCGATCTGTTTAAAGAAGTTGATGATCATGTATTTTTAATTATTGCCGGCATTCATGCCCTGAATGATCGCAAAAATAAGGATGTCAGACAGCACAATATTCCAGCCAACTGGAAGCGCATTGGTCGCCGCATGCAACTTAGGATTTGAAAGGAATATATTATGTACTTTGAAGCTGAATTAAGAGAAAAAAACTATCATGTTGATGTTACCGAAACCCAGCTCTCTTGGAAAATAGCGATTCAAGAAAAAGATAAAGATTGGACTTATTACGAAATTTTAAAAAAAGATTATAAGCCAAGCGAAAGCTATTATAGTTTACTATTTCAAGGGGCCTCTTACCTCATTGATGTCATCGGCAAAGACACAGAGTATACGGTTTTTACAAGAAACTCATTTAGAAAGGTGACCATCTTTAATGATGAAATGCTTTTACATGAATCATTAAAACGCGATGGCCATATGGGCAAACAAAAAGACCTCAGGGCCGGCATGCCTGGCAAGGTTATTCAAATTTTTGTTAAACCGGGTGACATCGTAAAACCCAACTCACCTCTTTTAATTATGGAAGCCATGAAGATGGAAAACGAAATGCGCTGCCAATCCGAAGTTAAAATTAAACAAATTCTTGTTAACCAAGGCGCACCGGTCGAAACCGGTCAGGTTTTAATTTTATTCGAAGAAGACCCCGTTTAAGTTTGACCTCACCCCAAAAATGGCGTACATTTTTAGCACCATGGTGAAACGCATAGTCAAGCTATCGAAATCAAATAGTTTTTTCTTGTTCGGCCCACGCCAAACAGGCAAAACAACCCTAGTCAAACAATCTTTTTCGAGCGTTAAGAGCCTTTATCTTGATCTTCTTAACACTGAGCTTTTTGATCGATTAGAACAAAATCCTAACGCTTTACTTGATATATTATCTTTACATAGTGACGTTGATTGGGTCGCAATTGATGAAATCCAAAAGTTACCCGCACTATTAGATGTTATTCATAGAATTGATAACGAGAACAAAAATATTAAATTTATTTTGACTGGGTCAAGCGCACGCAAATTAAAAC